>CALGIK010000292.1 GCA_937915515.1 uncultured Clostridia bacterium | reverse complement strand
GGTAGCCGTTTACTTGTCAATCGGCGCATTGGGCGCTCCTGTTTTTGCAAACTTTAAAGGCGGTTTTGCCGTTTTTGCGGGACCTACGGGCGGTTTTTTATGGGGCTTTTTGCTTATGGCATTTTTTTGCGCTTTAGGCAAAAATCAAAAAACTTGGCTTAATATTATTTTAGGAATCATCGGTTTTGTCAGCTGTCACTTTTTGGGGGTTTTGCATTACGCCGCTTTTGCCGACACCACAATTTCAAGCGCTTTTGTGCTTGTTTCCCTTCCATACATAATAAAAGATATTATCAGTGTTGTATCGGCGTATTTTTTAGCTATCGCATGCGGCAAAGCTCTGACAAAAGCCGGCATAAAAAACGATTACGTCATTTTTAAAAGAAAAATTAAAAATTGATAAACAAATAATATTAAATAAATTAATAACTGTCCACCAAACCGATAAGGTAATCAGAGGTGCATTCAAAAAAATTTGACAAAGAAATTATCGCATCTATAGTGGGTTTTCTGTCGCCTGTTTCCCATTTGGCAATACCTGCCTGACTGTATCCGGTAGCTTTGCCTAATTGTGCTTGTGTAATGCCTTTTTCTGTCCGTAATTCTCTTAATCTCTCTGAAAATTTATTGTTCATATATATATTATATGGCAATATGCCATATAAATTATTGACAAATGGCATATGCCATAATATAATGCGAATAATTAATATAGGTAAGGAATGCAGAAAATGAGAAGGTCAATTATTTTGGATATGTATCGAGGCGAAAAAGGAAAGTGTGATACTATATACAATCATAATGAGGATTCACGCATTCATGAGGAAAAAGTTAATGAAATTTATGTTGAAATGCTCAAATATATGACACCTGAATTGAAAATAAAAAACGAAAAACTTTTAAAAGCTATTGAAGATTCTCATTTAATAGAAAAAGAGTTTTTTTATGAGGAAGGTTTTAAACTAGGGTTGTTGCTTAGTATTGAAGCAGCAGGGAGTTAAAATTTATTTCTTGCTTCTACTAATTTTTTTTATAATAAAAAAGAGCGCGAACGCTCTTGTTAAAATTTCTCTAAATCATTTTTTGCAGTACATGCCGCCTACTACGTTGTTGGCAAAATTAGACGGTAATAATTTTGATAACAATACAAACAATTTATATTTTGCACCCACCGTCATCAGGACTTTGGGGCGTTTTTTTTGCGCTTGTTTAAAAATCACCTTTGCCACCTTTTGAGCGCTAACGCCTGTTTGCTCGTCTTTCTCCATCGCCGTTACGGAATTATTGAGACTTTTGTAAACGTTCGCGCCTTTCTGATTTTTGTTGCGGTTAGTTGTAAAAGACGTTTTGGTGTCCCCCGGCATAATTGAGCTTACTTTTATGTTAAAAGGCTTTACCTCTTGTTTGAGCGCGCACGTTAAGCTGTTGATTGCCGCTTTGCTTGCGGAATAAAAAGACTGGAAAGGTATGCTAAAAATCGCCGCAACACTGCTTACAAAAATGATATTGCCATAATTTTGCTTACGCATACGGGGCAAAACAGCCTGCGCACATAATAACGCTCCAAAAAAGTTTACGTCAAACTGTCGTTTTGCTTCGGCAATATCTGTAAATTCAATTGCGCCGCTTATGCCGTAACCGGCGTTTAATATTAGTGTATCAATGTCGCCTTCTATCTTGTCAAAAGCATCGCTTACGCTTTTTGGGTCTGTCACGTCGCAAAAAATATGCTTGACAGAATCTGTGTCTTTTCCGCTGCGGCTTAAGTCGTATACTTTAAAACCTTTTTTTGCAAAAAGCTCGGCGGTAAAAAAACCTATTCCGCTGCTGGCGCCGGTGATGACGGCAGTTTTATTCATACTTAGGGCCTTCTTTAAGCACTCTGTTTATGGTGTCCATTGCTTCGTCCAATAATTCCTTAGTGTGAGTCGCCATTAAACTGAGTCTGAGCAAGCACTCATCGGGCG
>CALGIK010000291.1 GCA_937915515.1 uncultured Clostridia bacterium | reverse complement strand
ATATGGTCGGTGACGACAAGTCCGCATTCCTTACGCATGGTTTGAATTTTGCTGACTAATTCCCTTGTTATACCTTCTAATATTAGCTCTTGTGTCAGATTGGTATCCAAAACAACGGTAATTTGCGTGCCGTTTGCCGCGACAAAACCTTCCTTGTTTATACTGCTTATCAATAAATCGTCCTTAGAAAACTCCACTGTTTGACCCTTTAATACGGTAACATAGGGTTTATCCTGATTGACGGTGTTTACGACAGCCGCCGCATCGCAATTTGCCAAAAATTCTCTTATATCGTTTAACAGTTTACCGTATTTAGGACCCAAGGTTTTTAATTGCGGCTTAATCTGATAATTAACAAATTTTTGTGCATCGGTACCGCCTTCCACGTTTTTAACGTTTAACTCGTCTTTTATTATTTCTAAGGAATCTTTGTCAAGCTTTTTGCCGCCTATTACATACATCTTATTAAGCGGCTGACGGTTTTTTATATTGCTGTTGTTTCGGGCACTGCGTCCCAAAACAACAATTTCCATAATATGCTCCATTTTTTGCTGGAGTTTTTTGTTAATTAAAATCTCCTCTGCAACGGGAAAATCGTTAAGGTGGACGGAAACGGGCGCATTTTTAAAAAAAGGTGTAACTAGGTTTTGATAAATTTCCTCCGTTATAAAGGGCACATAAGGTGCTGCAACTTTTATAAGTGTAGTCAAAACCGTATACAGCGTCACATATGCCGCTTGTTTATCTTCTGTCCAGACACTGCCCCAATATCTTTCCCTGCAGCGTCTTATATACCAGTTGCTGAGTGTATCGGTAAAGGATTGAATTGCACGGGCGGTATCGGTGATAACATATTTATCAAGACCTTCATCAACAGTTTTTATCAAAGAGTTAAGTTCGCTCAATATCCACTCGTCCATCAGCGAAAGTTTGCAGTCTTTTAACTCATATTTAGTCGGGTCAAATTTATCTATAGAAGCGTAAAGCACAAAGAAAGCATAAGTATTCCACAACGTACCCAAAAATTGACGCTGGCTTTCGATTACCGCTTCGGGATAAAATCTGCTCGGCAGCCACGGCGCACTTGAAGTATAAAAATACCATCTGGTGGCGTCGGCACCTTGTCCGTCTATTACAACCATAGGGTCTATTGTGTTGCCCTTGTGCTTACTCATCTTAACGCCGTTTTTGTCGTTGACGTGTCCTAATACCATACAATGTTTAAAAGGCGCTTTATCAAAAAGCAAAGCGGAAATTGCTATCAAAGTGTAAAACCAGCCTCTTGTTTGGTCAACGGCTTCGCTTATAAAATCTGCGGGGAAGTTTTTTTCAAAAATACTATCATTTTCGAAAGGATAATGGTGCTGCGCAAAGGGCATACTGCCGCTGTCAAGCCAACAGTCCACTACCTCGCTCACTCTGTGCATTTGCCCGCCGCAATTACATTTTAATGTGACTTGGTCAATATAAGGGCGGTGCAATTCGGTGCTTTTGTCGCAACCGCTTAAATTAACAAGCTCCTCTCTGCTGCCCACAACGTGAATTTTGCCGCAGCTTTCACAACGCCAAATGGGCAAAGGCGTACCCCAATACCTTTCGCGCGAGATTCCCCAATCAATTACGTTTTCGAGGAAGTTGCCCATCCGCCCGGTGCCTATGTTATCAGGTATCCAATCAATTTCGTTGTTGATCCTTAATAAGTTTTCACGCAGAGCGCTCATCTTGATAAACCAGGATTTACGTGCGTAGTACAGTAGCGGCGTGTCGCAGCGCCAGCAAAAAGGGTAACTATGGGTATAACGCTGTTCTTTAAATAACAGCCCCTTTTCCTTTAGATTTTTAATTATAGGTTTATCTGCGTCTTTACAGAATAATCCGGCAATAAAGCCGCAATCTTCCTTAAACCTGCCTCTATCGTCTACCGCCTGCACAAAAGGCAAATTGTATTTTGCGCCCACTTTGCTGTCATCCTCGCCAAAAGCAGGGGCAATGTGCACTATGCCGCTTCCGTCGCTGAGTGTAACATAATTGTCGCAAGTAATATAATGTGCTTTTTTGTCCGTTTTAAAAAAGTCAAACAAAGGGACATAAGGCGTATATTCTAAATCCTTGCCGACGTACTCATTAAGCACCTCGTAATTGTCTTTTTCAAATAAAGATGTAACCAAAGCCGCCGCCAAAATATACTTTGTATCGCCGACCTTAATTTTTTGGTATTTTTGTTTAGGATTAACGCATAAAGCTACGTTGGAAGGCAGCGTCCAAGGAGTAGTCGTCCAAGCAATAAAATAAGTATCCTTTTCGTCCTTTAATTGAAATTTAACAAAGATTGTCGTCTCTTCGACATC
>CALGIK010000290.1 GCA_937915515.1 uncultured Clostridia bacterium | reverse complement strand
CTCCCGCTCGTCGAAATTCCTAGTATAACAATATTTCAAAAACAGCGCCGTTTCTTTCGCGGCCAAGATTTTACAGCCCAGCTCAGCTTTGCCAATACTCTCCTGCATGGCGCCGGCAGTGAAATTCAGATTGTCCTTATTTTCATCATAGATTACCAAATAAAGCGACGGTATGTATTGCTTAGTGACGTTATTCAACAGTTCAAACTGTTCTTTCCTCGACGCAAGTAACGCTCTCTTTACATCTATACAGCTATCCGTATTTACATCTTTATTTTTATTACTATCGAGCTTTGCGTCTATGTCCTTAACCCATTCGTCTAGAATAAGCGGCCTATCGATTTTCACCAGCTGCGCGGTTTGTTCGAGCGACAGCAGCTTAAACGCATTTTCGATTGCCATAATCCGCGCCGATTGCGTATACTCGTTCAACAGCCTGAATTCCGTTTGGCCAACTTCGAGCACCCTGCCAAAATAGCCGTCGTTATACTCGATAACGCCGTCATCGGCGATATGTTTATACGGCATAAGCATATCTATTTTTTTTGTGTTTTTATCATCGTTTCTTTTGTATAATTTTGGTACAAACAGCCAGCGCAGCAGGTATAATATCTCGCTGTAAAACCTCAAGCCATCGAAGTCAAAAAATAGTATTACGGTCAAGACAAGGTAAACAGTTGCGATTACCCATTTACCGGCTATATTTGACATCACTATTGCAAATCCGATAAAGCCTAAAACTACGATAGCGATTAAATCAAACAAGGTAAAATTCAACCAAAGCGTAGAATTTATATTACTCTTTTTAGGTATTATTCTCATTTCTTATCCTTGCCTCCCATGTTTTTTATATTTTTGCGCAGCGCTTCTTTTGTGTGTTCCATTGTTTGTACCGGAATAATAGGCTCAGAAGCGTCTCTAAACGCTCTACCTGCAGCTCCCGTTGCTTTGCCTATACCGCCTACAACGCCACCTACGCCCGCTTCCTTGCCGGCTCTCAAAGCTCCGAGCACTCCGGCACCCTGACGAAAAGCACTATTTGTCGCAGTAAAGGCGCGACCGAATGCAGCCTTGCCGCCTAGCCCTAAAAGTGTAGGTACAGCGCCCTTATATTGAGCGCCATAACGTGTAGTTCCTCCAAGAGTCATAGCCTTTGCCGCTCTGAGGCCGCCTGCCGCGGCAGCTCCCGACGTAAACAGTGTTCTAATGCTATTACCCATTTCGCGGCTTTCTTCGGCCGATGTGCCGAGTATGCGGCTGAATAGGACTTGTCCCCCGTTGATGGCCAAAGCTCCGCCAACGATTAAGACAAGACGAATCGTCGAGCTGTAATCAGCGCCATTTATAAGGATTTGTTCGATACTGTTAATTTTTCCGCAGAGTATCATAAAAATATTAATCGCAAACACAGAGCCGTACGCCAAAAGCACCTTTGAAACCATGGTGTCGCGCCAGTTTTTAAACCGTAGGCCGTCGTCGAGGCAGACGGTAGAGCTCACTAGGGGTAAGGCCAAATAAAGCATTATAATGTCAATAAGGCGTTTGACGAGTGATAATACGGCAAGAACTACAACTACTAAAAGAGTTATTACGGCGAAATATGCCACAATGAAGTTAAAGCATTCTATTTCTACCATGGCATTATTGTTATCAATACCTATCGGCAGATTAAACATATTTGTTTTTACTTTGCCAAAAATTGCTTCGAAACTAAATTTATCAATTAATATTTTTTCCGCAGAATAACCTTCTTTCCA
>CALGIK010000289.1 GCA_937915515.1 uncultured Clostridia bacterium | reverse complement strand
AAACAATTTGGAAGAAGCGCAAACACTTTTTACAAAAGCGCTTATTCAAAAAAATTTTCGTCCGCAGCCTTTTAGCTCTTTACCGTTATGTGTTTTAAACATTAACTATAAAGCCGAAAAAACACCTAAAGATTATTCGAGAATAATTAATACAGGCAGCGGCGAGATAACCGTCAATTTTGCCGACGGTTCTACCCGCTTTTTACGCAATGCTTTTGTGTCAAGAGCAGACGATTATATTGTTTGCGAGCTTACAAAAACAGGTCAAAAACAAATTGACGTCGAACTTTCCTTAAATATGTTGGACAAAATCAATGCACGTACACCCGTAGGGATGTCTGCACTTCCAGACGGTATTTTTACAAAATATGAACCTAATTTTATGTATTTTTGCGCTCACAGCGATGACGGAACGGAATTCGGCGCTGTCGCAAAAGTCACGTTTTACGGCGGCAGTATGGAGATTAGGGAAAATAGTTTGTTTATTAAAGGCGCAAACAGCGTACTTATTGTTTTAAAAACATTTGTTAATTCTTACAAAGAGAAGGAATTTAAAAATCTAAAATCATTATTAGTGTTAAACAAAGATACCTACGACAAATTGATAAAAAAGCATATCGCAATTCATCAAAAAGCTATGGAAAGCGTGTCAATCAATTTAGAAAACTCAGATAATTGGACAGAGGAACTATTATCGCAATGTGCTCAAGGGGAAATAAGTGCTAAACTTGCCGAAAAGATGTGGAATTACGGCAGATATCTTCTTTACTGCAGTACCGATAAGGAAGGCAAAATTGTTTTACCCAACGGTTTATTTAACGGCAGTTTTAAAGCTGTCGAAAACAACGTAAGCTTTGAAACTAAAACACCGACGTCCTACGTTTCCGTCTTTGCGGGAGATATGCTGGAATTATTAGAGCCTCTCTTTGTTTACGCCGAACAAAATAAGCCCGATATGCGTGACAATGCAATGCGTCTTTTTGGTGTGCGGGGTTTATTCTTGCCTTCCGTTACTGCGGGCGTGACTGCGCGTGTAGGTTCTTCCGACCCCGACGTTTTGCATTTTACCGGCTGTGCTGGGATTATTGCTTCACTTTTTTATGATTATTATTTGTATACTGGCGATACAAAATTTTTAAAAAACCGTGCTTTGCCTTTTATGAAGGAGGTAGCGCAATTTTATGAGGAATTTTTTAAATTAGACAGAATGGGTTTTTACGAAGCAAACCCATCGTATTCGCCTATGTCGGCGGAAGGTGAAAAAACCAAAGGCATATACATAAATAAAGATGCCGCAATTGATTTTTGTTTAGCTCGTCAGCTTTTATCCAACATTATCGAAGGCGCAAACAGCGCAAATATGTACCTTGACGAAATCGAAAAATGGAAGGATATGCTTACCAAAATACCTAATCTGTCCATACAAAACGACGGCTCGCTTAAAGACTACGCACAACCAATAAGCGATTACACAACTGCGGGAGTAGCTGCAATGTACTCCGCTTATGGCTCAAAAGAAGTTGATTTTTTGAGCGCCGAGGAAGCGATAAAGCCATATTTAATCAGCGCACGAAAAAAACTGTCGGAAAGCGGCAATCGTCAAACCGCATTAACATTAATAAATTTAGCTCGTGTCTTTATCCGCTTGCAGCAACGTCAACAAGCGGTAGAATGCTTAACTAATGCCATAAATTACTGCAGTTTAAATAACCTTGCATTAGCCTATTGCGATTGGCGCAACAATGGCGTAGTAGGTTTTGATGTTTGGTCTTCCCCGCAGTTGGCGGCAAATATGGCGTTTGCCGCCGCTATACAAGAAATGCTGTTATATTCTAAGGCAGGCGTGATAAAAATATTGCCTTGCATACCCGAGGGATGGAAAAACATCGAGGTGGAAGGATTAAACGCCGTCGGCGCTATGACAGTTAATATTTCTTTAACCGAAAAGAATATTCTTAATGTTGACATCAAAGCAAAAAAGAGCGCCTCTTTTGACCTATATTTACCCGATAACGTAAAAAGACTTAAAAAGAGCAACGGAGAATATACACTTGTTACAGACGTAAATGTATGTGTCAAAGGAATAAACCTGACGGCAGGAAAGACAGCATCTTTCTCCTTTATTTGTGCGTAGAAATTTAAGAAAAAACAGAGGTAAAAATGAAGTGTAAATATTGCGGATGTACCGATTTAAAGGTGATAGACAGCCGTCCGTATGTGGAAGGCAATGCTATCCGCCGTCGAAGGGAATGTACAAGCTGCGGAAAACGCTTTACTACTTACGAAACAATAGAGGAATCAAAGATCCTCGTAATAAAAAACGACGGAAACCGTCAGCTGTTTGATGCCAACAAATTGAAGAACGGGATACTTAAATCATGCGAAAAACGTCCTGTTTCTATGGAGCAGATTGATTTGCTTGTAGACGATATTCAAAAGACGCTTCACAACAGCTTAAAGCAGGAAGTGACAAGCAAGGAGATAGGCGAACTCGTAATGGATGGCTTAAAAAATATTGACGAAGTGGCTTACATCAGATTTGCTTCTGTTTACCGTCAATTTAAGGACAGAAATACATTTTTTGATGAGATAAAAAAACTTTTTCAACCGGCAGAAAACGATAACGGAAAAACAAAAGATTAATGGATATTTGTCAGCAAATATTAAATTTCTATAGACTTTACCCCTTAATGCGTACTCAAGATTATATTAAGCTTCTTTTTCAAAGTGAATTTATGGGCGGGCATTTTATTAAGGATGAAGACGAAAGCCTGCGCCGTATACTTAGCGAGGCCAATGTTTCTGTTACGCAAAAAAGCATCGACGAAAACGAATCAGACGATTTTTTGAATATTTCGCGGGTAAATATACGCCCTTTTGTGCGTGCTGAAAAGAATTTAATAACCTTAAACCAAATTTTTATTAAAAGTAATTTGCTTAATAACGGAAACCAACAAGATTTTTTAAATAAGCTGTCTGTTTTTACTAATCTTGTAAAAGAAAAAAAGATTAATTTACCTTATTTGTCAGTAAAAAGGTATATTAACGAGTATATATCAAATGATTGTCCGTTGTTGTCTCATTCTTCTGCCGTAAAGTTAAACTATTATCCTTCTTACAGAGTGGTTAACCGTGATTTTTGGTTTTTGTTTGACATAATTGATACTATTGAGAGCTTACTTAATACTAATCTTACTGTAACGGTAGCTATCGACGGAAACAGCGGTGCGGGAAAAAGTTATTTTGCTAAAGTTTTAAGCAATTATTATCAATGCAATGTATTATCTGCCGACGACTTCTTTTTGCCTATATCTATGCGTAGTTCTGATAGACTTAAAGAAATAGGCGGTAATATTCATTATGAACGGCTGCGTCAAACTCTGATTAAGATGAAGGACGGCGATGCTTTTGATTATGAGAGATACGATTGCGGCAGTGACAAATTTGTTACCAAAAAAGCTATTCCTTCAAGGATAAATATAGTGGAAGGGTGTTATTGTCTGCATCCTTATGTCAGTGATCTGTACAATTTGGGAGTAATATTAAGCGTAAACAAGACGGAACAGCGCCGTCGTATTATTTCCCGAGACGGCATGGAAAAATACGAGCGCTACGAAAACGAATGGATACCGTTAGAGAATGCATATCTTAAACTTTTAAATAGCCGTTATCCTTATAAAAAATTACCTATAAAAAAAATAAGCACAGACGTTTGTGATTATTAATTTGTATATTTGTATAATGCAAAAGATAATATTTAAAAATAATCGACAAAAGTAGCAATAATTATTTAAAAAAGAGTTGACAAAAAGATAATTTTTGTTTTAATATATGCGTATATAATATAAGAGTGAGAAGTTAAAGGCAAAACAGACGAAAGTCTGTGACGCAAAGCTACAGGACCTAAGGGTTAATTTTAACTACGGTTGCCAGTTGCCATTAAAATAAATGGCAACTTTTTTTTATGGTGAAATATGAAAAAGGTAGAAAAATGGCAATCACGTTTAAAAATAAGAAGGTACAGTACTTTAATCCTGCTTATTACCTTTTTGTTGAGCCTAGTTTTTATCGGACTTACCGTATACGGCACAAAATCAGGTAATTTTGTCATTAACATAACGGAAGAAAGTCAAGTAAAGCTTTCATTAAGCACTACTCCCGATTTTTATGAGCCCAGTGCATACTTGTATGCAAAAGGTCTGCCCGAAATGCATTTATGTACCTTTAATTGGCTGCCCGATACAAATAGTTTTAAAGATGGCAGTGATAATGACAATTATCGCCGCCGTTACATAGCTTACACCTTTTACTTAAAAAATTATTCGGATACGGCAGTTGACGTTGTTGCTGCCATTGACATAATCGACGTAACAAAAAAGGTAGACAGCGCAGTCAGGGTGATGGTGATAACCGACAATCAAACTGCCAATATCTATGCAAAAGCTCAGGAGGAAGGTGAAAATATAGGCATGCCTGAGACGTGCGGAGGATATAATACTATACCTTTTGTCTCCGAAAAGGTGGTTATGTCGCAAGAGTATATAAACTTCAACAGCGGCGCAGTAATTAAATTTACGGTTGTTATTTGGCTTGAGGGAGAGGATGCACAAGGAGTGGATTTTTTAAAAGGCGGCAGACTTAAAATGGTGATGAACTTTAACGGTTATTAATAAAAATTTCACATATTTTTAACAATAAACGTTTTACATATTGACTATTCTTAAAAAGAAATATATAATTAAAGGAGTAAACAAAAATGAAGAATTCTGTAAAAAGACTTTCTGTATCAATCTTTGTGCTGTTTGTAGCTGTTTGCTTAGTAGCTACTTCAGCATACGCTTGGTTTACAATGTCAAATAATCCCACTACGGGTTCCTTTGACTTAACGGTAACCACAACCGACGGCTTGTATATTTCGGCAAGCGGTATTGATGGCACATACAAAACGTCTCTGACCACCTCCGAGATTTTAGGAGTTTATCAAGCAATTCCGCAGCTGGACGCTATCAGTTACAGCGACAGCGCAGGGGCGGCAGATTACGCTTTTAGAGACATTGACGGGACTGTATTAGGTATAAACGGCGGTTTTATACAAGTTGGTACATACAGTCAATATAAAGTCTATTATGAGGAAGGCGAAGCTAAAGAAATTACTGCTTATGTTACAGCAGAAAATTTTTCCTTATTCAAAAACTGCAACATCAAGCTATACAAAGGTGAAAGCGCATTAGATTTGACGGAAATAAGCGTTGTAGGCGATGTGAGTTTCGGCACTGACAAAATTTGGACAAAAACGTCAAGAATAGCTGAAGAGACAGCAAATCAAACCTATATTTCAGAAAATATAGTATACCAATATAACGCTAAGTATTACGAATTTAATCTGTATTTTATGGGCAACAATCCTTACAGCGTTTACGCAAACATAAGTGACAGTATTGTAGAAACCGTTGGCAGAGCGGATATCACTTTAGGCGTTGACCTTTGGAGCACCACTCTCACTAAAGCAGCATATTTGCTTGCCGGTGGCGAAGGCAACATTACAGACCCTATAATTAAGGCTTATGCTTCCGACGCATTAAAAATCGGTTTTTGGTCAAACAATACTTTACAAAACATTTGGGAACCTGATAAAGCTTTGACGGCAGCCGAAGGCAGCAATCTTAACAATTTACAGGAAGGAGACTATGCTTTTAGTCAACAATCTATTTATAAACAAGGCGGCACAGCCGGCGATACCAATATCGCTATAAACTATTACAACGATAAAAATAACCTTACGGGTGAAGCGGCAAAAGATTGTACCGGGTATTCCTTCCCAATTGCAAACCAAGTCACTGTCGAAAACGCCGGAAATAATTATCAATCAGCACTTATGAAAATGTTGACGCTTTCTCAAGTTGGTACTTCAACAATTTACAAAGGCACGTTAAGCATAAAAATTTGGATTGACGGTTGGGACGCCGACTGCTTCGACAGTATTTTTGATCAAACCATCCGCACATCTTTGGAATTTTTCAGTAAGTAAAAAGATATTAACCTGCAAAACAGTTTAATAAATATATTGCCGCTACAAGTGGCAGACCTGGTCTGCCACTTTGCGACAAAAAAGAGAGAAACATATGGATAAAACAAAGGTTAAAGTCGGCTCTGTTGTATTAAACGTTATAGCAATACTAATATGTATTGTTTTGATCCTTGTTGTCGCAAGTGCAATAGGTTCGATAGGCAAGGATTATGTCAACTTTTTTGGTTCTGCCACTTTTGCTGTTAAGACAAATTCTATGGAGTGGAATGAGGATTATAATTCGACTCATCCAGAATACAAAAAGACAAGCTTTAAAAAAGGGGCGTTTCTTTTTAGTAAAGTATTAAAAACGCAAGAGGAGCGAGCTTCATTAAAAGAAGGAGACGTAATCATTTTTAGGACAACGGAACAAGGCGTACCGATACTTGTCACTCACCGTATTGTAGGTGTAGACAATATGGGTGCAAATGGAGTTTTTTATACCACAAAAGGCGACAACTCTCTTATCAATGACAGCCTTCAAGTTTCAGCTAAAGACGATGTCATAGCAGTTTATCGAGGCGCTCACATCAACGGTTTAGGGTCTGTTGTTTTGTTTGTCCAAACGCCTGTAGGTTTTGGCTTAGTGGTATTTTTGCCGTCGCTGCTGCTTTTAATTTATTGCGCTATAATGCTTTTTAAAAACCTTAAAATCTACAAGACCGAAAAAGCCGTTGACGATAAGGAAAAAATCCGTCAGGAATTAATGCGAGAGATGGGTATTAATCAAACGGATAAGCATACAGAAGCGCAAGATGATACGCCAAACAGTGTTTCTCACGACGAATAAATAAATAGCAAGGCAAACACCTTTTTTGCTTTTACAAATGCTTATGATAACGGCAAAAAGCTTGACCGCAAAGTTGACGTTTGCCGTTTTTAATAAAATAACAAAAACGCGGCATACAACAAAAACAGGGTAAGCTGAAAATGACGGTATATTCGGAGTATTACATAAAATTTTTAGGCGAATTTTTTGCCAATATATGGGCATTTATTAAGTCCATAGCTTTGGCTTTTGCCAAATTTTTCGGCACGGATATATCAAAATATTTTTCCGATTTAATTAAAGTGTTACCCAATTTAGACGTGTGGGGTTGGTTACTGATGATACTTGTAACGCTTATAAACCTCACTTTTATTGTTTTTTTAATATATAAGATAGCGCAATTGTTTCGCCGTTTTATTTTTACCCGTACTAAAGAGGTAGAAAAAGACGAGCTGATTGAGGAAATCGCCCGATTGAAAGAACAAGCTGAGGAGCTTGTCCGTGACAAAAACCGTATATTTGCGCTTAAAGTCAATGCTGACTTTAGCGGCGGAAACGAATTTACTGAAGAACACGCTCCTAAAAATGCACCTATTGCAGCGACAGACGGTGCTGCTCTTTCTAAGACGGAAGCGGAGAGATTTGCAAAATTAGCTGACATAGACAAAAAATACGGCGACAACCGACATTATGTGTTTATGAACCAAGACGATTTGCTTACTCTACCCGAAATTGTCGATAGATTTATTAATTTTGCGGCAAGTCAATTGCATCTTTATTATTCTCCAAAAACCATAAGGTTGTTTTTAGCGGGTATGGGTACGGGCAAAATAATTATTTTGGAAGGTATTTCCGGCACGGGAAAGACCAGTTTGCCCTATGCTATGGCGAAGTTTTTTGACAACAATGCCGGTATTGTATCTGTTCAGCCGTCATGGCGTGACAGAGCCGACATTTTAGGCTATTTTAATGAGTTTACAAAAAAATTTAACGAAACAGATTTTTTGGCTAACCTTTACGAAGCTACTTGGCGTGACGACCCTAATTTTATTGTTTTGGACGAAATGAACTTAGCCCGTATCGAATACTATTTTGCGGAATTTTTGTCCATTATGGAAATGCCCGATACGGCGGAATGGAAAATTGATATAGTGCCTACCAATCTGCCTACTGACCCCAAAAATTTGGTATACGGCAAAATCATAGTGCCGCAAAATTTGTTTTTTATCGGTACGGCAAATAAGGACGACAGCACGTTTACCATAACCGACAAGGTATACGACCGTGCCATTGCCATTGAGTTAAATGACCGTGCGGCGTATTTTGATGCATTGATGACGGAAAATTATCCCTGTTCGTATGATTATCTCGAAAATCTTTTTGATTTAGCCGCAAAGGAAAATCATATAAGCGACTTTCTAATAAAGACACTGACGGAACTTGACGTGTTTATACAAGATAAATTTAAAATTGCTTTCGGAAACCGTATTATTAAACAGATAAAGCGTTTTGTTCCGGTGTATATGGGGCTTGGAGGCACCGATACAGAAGGGCTTGATTTTATGGTTTTCAGTAAAATTCTTAGGAAATTCGTTTCCCTCAACCTGCCCTTTTTAACAAAAGAATTAAACGAACTTTCCGCTTTTTTGGACAAAAAATTTGGTGTCGGAAAGTTTAAACTGTGTCAGGATTTTATCAAGCAATTGCAGCGTAACATTTAAATGTAAGGGAGTTGATAAAAGCAACTCCCATATTAATAAAAACGAAAAATGGATATCAACAATACTTTAAGCAAGTATATTGCGCAACTTAATATCAACGAAAAAATGATGCAAGGTTTTTTGAATGCGGTTAATAACGGCAACAATTACGTTAACCAGATATTAACCGCCGAAAGCCTTTATCTTGATGATGAGTGGATTTTAACCATTACAAAATACTTGCACAGTATCGAACAGATATGCAAAAATCCCCGTAGGTTTATTATAGACCAAAAAGAGGTTGTACCGGTAGAAAAAGCGCGGAAAATTGACAGTGAATCCATTAGACATTTAGCCAGTCACACAATGAATATAAGAGGCAGCAACGAAGAAGGCGAAATAATTCCGAGCAGAATTTTAACCACATATATGGCGGAAGATTTGGCTATTTACGAAAACCGCTTTGTTGTAACGCTGATAAACCGTCTGGTCACTTTTATTGAACAGAGATATAATTACGTTGAGCAAAACGTCAACAGCAAAGACGTGATCAAACTTAAATTTACCGATGACTGCAAATTTGGAAAAGCCGATTTTGCTTTTGATTTGGGTATAACGGTGCGCACCGACAGCAAGAATATAGTTATGTTAAAACGTAACAGCGACTTACTTAATCAAATTGAAGTTTTGCGTAAGCGCATCAACATATTAAGGATGACGGATTTTTATATAACCGTCAACAAAGCCAAGCCTGTTGTTTTGCCTATTTCTAAGACTAATCTCATAATTAACGATAAGGACTATTCTAACTGTTATAAATTATTCTTATTTATAAGCGGTTACGCACAGTTAGGCTACAGCGTCGAAGTAGCCGAAAAACAATTGTCCGTTGATACGGATTTTTTTGATGATCTTACAATGCTCGCTATGCTTAGTTTTTTGACGCTGCTTAAAAATCAAGTAGCCAAAACTGAGGATTATGAAAAAAAGGAATACAGCGATAAAACAGTTAAGCGTTATAAATTGAATAAACGCATAAAAGCGCCCGACATTAACTTGATGGGCGAAAAAGATACTGATTTTGAGATAAACGAATTCTTTTTTGATAAGGTGCGAAAACTTTTAAGCGGCTGGCAGGAAAACAGCGTAACCGAAAACGGCAGTACCGATATCAATAAACTGCGCAAAAATTTTCCTTCAGTATTTATTAAATTTAATCAGCTGGCAGATGCGATTTATAACGAATATCTTAAACAAGATAATCAAACAGATGAAGCAATAGTATTAACCACTGCGATAGAAAAAAAGAAGCAACAATATGACAGACAAAAAGATTATACGGACAGATTAAGACTATTGAATTTACAAAAAGAAAAGGAGTTAAGCTTAGCTCTTAAAAAGGAAGCTAAGGAATTAATCAAACTTGATAAACTTAAACGGGAAGTAGAAAAATCAGATGCAAAAAAAGAAACAAAAAAGCAAAAGAGTATTAAAAAAGCTGATAAAAAAGCAGAAACAACAAATGATTTAGGCGTAAAAACAAAAACCATTAAGGTTGAAGCTTTATCTTATGCGGATTTATTAAAAAGCCGTGAGGAACAAAAACGCAAAGAGCGTATTGCTTTGCTTAACGAAAAGCGTGCGGAATTTTTACGCAAAAAGGCAATGCAAAAACAAGCTGCACTACAATCAATAGACACAAAAGCAGACGATATTATAACAGTACAAAAAAACAATGAGATATGAATAAACAATACAAAAAAAATAAAATAGCGACAGTATTATCCTGGTGTTTTTTCGCCGTTGTTTTTTGCCTTTTAATGTATGTATTAGGTTGCCGTATTACCGGCAATGCCCCCTCTTTTTTTGGATATAGTTTTCATATTGTTGTTACGCCAAGTATGGAGCCCGATATAAAAGTCGGTGATTTTGTCGTATCCAAAAGATGCGATATTGTCGATGTAAAAATTGATGACGATATTCTATTTAAATCAACCGCCCCGTCAACAAAAGG
>CALGIK010000288.1 GCA_937915515.1 uncultured Clostridia bacterium | reverse complement strand
CTTTTATCTATAAATAATTGATAAATTCGAGTTTGCCAAATTGAAACGTTATTTATGATTGCTTCTTTGGCGGCAGCAAAAGTAGTTTGCTGGTTGTTTGCTGATATTCTTCATAAGCCTGTCTTTTGGATTTTTGCCGTTTTTCCATCAAGGGTATTGAGACAAAATTAAACAAGCAAAACATCAAAACAGCGCCTATGACTAAGTACCATTTGCTTATGTCGGCGGAAAGCATAAAAATAAACACTCCAAACCATACGGAAATTTCGCCAAAATAGTTTGGATGACGGCTGTACTTCCATAGTCCGCTGTCGTTGACGCGGTCTCTATCGGTATTGTTTTTGCGGAAAAAATGCATCTGCATATCGGCAAAAAATTCCAAAAGCGTGCCAAGCAGGATAATAGCTGTCCCAATCAGCGAAAATACATTAGGTGCAGTGTTAATAAGTACCGTAATAATGCCGGGGATAAGCGCAGCAAATACTAAAATAGTGGGCATCATGTTTATACCAAAAAAGTTTATTATATGCCACATAAACGTATTGTTTTGCTGTTTGTACATGGTATAACGCCAATCCTGTGTCTTAATAGACTCGCAGGTATACGCCCAATTTATGGTCAGCCGCCAGCTCCACACCCCCAATACGGCAAAAAACAAAATATTATTTAAGCCCCATTTATCCAATTTAATCAACAGAGCGAATATTATAAGCCAAGGAATCAAGCTCCAATAAGGGTCATAAAAACTTGAGTTTTTAAAAATTAAACCAAACGCCCAAATGACTACGGTAGCAACAGCATCGGCAATAAAAAGCGCCAAAATTATATTTAAAGTTTCTGTGTTTTTTTCCGTCAAATTAACAAATAAGAACCAGGCAAGTGCTATAATTATGTATGCCTTTAATCTTTGCATAATTTCACCTTTTTTGAATATCAGATATTGAAACAAATATATCAAAAAAACATTGTTTAGTCAATAGACAAATAATGACAATTAAAATACTTTATAGATATTCATTTTTAAAGGATTTTGTGTTATAATAACAAAAATATGATAATTGAAGGAGAGAGAAAATGAAAGCTATTATTGACAGAGAAAATTGCATAGGCTGCGGTTTATGCGCCGCCACTTGCCCTCAAGTTTTTAGGATAGCCGATGACGGTCTTGCCGAAGTTTTTACCAATCCGGTGCCCCAAAAAGCTGTTGAATGTGCAAATGAAGCTGTTGCCGGCTGTCCTGTATCAGTCATTTCTATTGAAACGTAAAAAAATGCAACAAAAATTAACTAAAAATGTAAATACATATATTTAGTTAAGCAAGGATATACTATGAAAGTTTTATTTTTAACCGTATCTCCCGGCGAAGGTCACAATGCAATATGCAAAGCTTTAGCCGGATTTATGAAAAACCATGAAGAAAATGTCGAAACTAAAATTGTCGACATTTTTAAGGGAAGAGACAATTTTAGGGATTTTTTAGTTAACAAAGCCTACTTTGCTTTATGCCGCAGCGCTATACATTTTGCCAACGCATGTTTTGAACTGTTTAAAAAACGTGATTACCGTAAAGAAAAGGTCAATCCCACAACTTTTTTTGTGGACAAAAGGACACTTAAATTTATACAAAACGAAATTGATACATTTTGTCCCGACATTATTTTTTGTGCTCACATGTTTCCCGCCGTTGCGGTGGCTAAGCTTAGACACACCTTTAATTCTGCCTGTTTAAAAGCAAAAACGTATTTTATTGTTTCAGATTTTGACGTGCCGCCCTGCACCGAATTGTTAAACAATATTGATTATATTTTTGTTCCCAACAACGATTTTAGGGAAGGTTTAATTAACAAAGGATTTGACGAAGCACAAATAATTGATTCGGGGATACCTGTTGACGAAAAGTTTGCAAAAACAATTGACAAGGAAGAAATAAGAGAAAAACTTAATCTGAAAAATATTTTTACCGCATTGGTTATGAGCGGCGGCGACGGGTTAGGCAATAATTATAAACTTGTTAAAAACTTAAGAAAAAGCAACAACAAAATACAAATAGTGACGGTAAGCGGAAGAAATACCAAGCAATTTAAGCTGCTGGAAAAATATAAAAGTAAAAATAACGATACTTTACTGACTAATTACGCATTTGTGAATAATGTAGACGAATTAATGTCGGCATCTGATATCGTAATAACAAAAATGGGCGGTTTGACAACAAGTGAGGCGTTTAGCAAGGACTTGCCTATTATAAGCACTAAGAGACTCCCCTTTCAAGAAAATAACAATAAAAATTATCTGCTTTCTAAAAACGCCTGTCTTTATATCGAAAAGGAAAAAAAGGCATATGAGATACTCGACAATTTGCTTAAAGACCAAAAGAAATATAACGAAATGAAAAATGCAATCAAATTTATGAAAAAAGAAAAATCTTCAGAATATGTATGCAAATTTATGCTTAAACAGCAAACATAAAAGCAAAAGCCGATTAATTCGGCTTTTATTTTATCAGTTTTGAGGCGTTATCCGTATAAAGAGCAATACAATTTTCGTATTTATCAATGTTTACTTCTCTGTTTAATGCCCACGAAAACGCTTTGTTGTTTGTTGTGTTTGTGTCCTCTCTGATTACCGCCTGATTAATGGCTTTTAACAGTTTAAACAGTTTGTCGGAATATTTATATTCCTTGGTATCAGGTCGGCATTTAAAAATGACAAACCACATGGGCTGGCCGTTTTTGTCGACGTCCCAAAACTCTACTACTTTTATGACTGCACTAAAAAGACAGGCGTATCTTATAACGTGCGACCAATTGTTTTGACCTTTGTTAACCAAATCATATTGATTTTTAGACTGTATGTTATAATCTTTTACCGACACAGACGCATTAAAGTTTAAATCCATATTAGCGTATATCTCATTAAAGAAACTTTTTTGCGCCGCATAAAAATTGCTTAAATATTGAGCTTCAAGGTTATATTGATCAAATATAACAAAGTTGGTGTCCTCTATTTGAGACAACGACCTATCCATCAGCTTATAACCTTTTTTTAATAAAAAAGTTACTGTATCTTCCGCATTGATGCTGCTTACAGTACAGCCTGTCAGTAATATTGCGCACAAAAAAATGCATATAAAAACTAAATATCTTTTCATCTTTTGCCTTTCGAATAAATTTTAATTGTTATAATTATTTTAAATCATTCTCATATTTTTTACAACAAAAATTACTTTATTTTATAAAACAAAAAGTTATACAAACATACGTATAAGTTTTTATGCAAAAAATAGTTAATATTAGACTAATTTTTGTGGAAAACTATGTGGATAAGTGGATAAGTTGTCAACTTTCGGGCAGGGACAACCCTTATATTAACACGCATCTTTTAAATTTAGACAAAAATAAGCTATCCACATTAATAAACTGTTTAATTGTATTTGATGCATAAAGAAAGATTTTTTGATAAATAATCTTTACATACTTGCAAAAATATACATTTAGCATAACAAAAAAGCCGCTTTTAAGCGGCAATGTTTGTTAAAATTTTACTTTAAGTTATTTGTTAAAATGTTAAGCTGATTTAATAATTCCTTAGGCAAATCATCACCGAATTTTTTATAATGCTCTTCAATTGACTGAGTTTCTTTTTGCCATTCTTCCTTATTTACTTCAAGCAGAGATTCTAAAGTAGAACAATCAATATTAGTGCCTTCAATATTAATATCTTTTGCATAGGGGATATAGCCTATTGCCGTTTCCCGTGCATCGACTTTGTCTTCGCAACGGTCGATAATCCAATCCAAAACACGCAAATTGTCGCCAAAGCCCGGCCAAATAAACTTTCCGTTTTCGTCAGTGCGGAACCAGTTTACATTAAATATTTTTGGCGCGTCTTTAATCTCGTTGCCGATATCAAGCCAATGTTTAAAATAGTCGCCCATATTGTAGCCGCAAAAGGGCAGCATCGCCATAGGTCACGGCGCAATACACCGACAGCTCCTGTTGCCGCCGCCGTTGTCTCGCTTGCCATAACGCTGCCTACAAATACACCGTGTTTAAAGTCACGTGACTGATAAACTAAGGGGACATTTTTTGCACGCCTTCCTCCAAAGATAAAGGCAGAAATTTTAACGCCTTCCCCTAAATCAAACATAGGACTGATACAAGGACAATTTTTTGCGGGTGCGGTAAATCTGCTGTTGGGATGAGCACCCTTTTGCTCGCTTTGAGCTGTCCAGGGCTCGCCCTTCCAGTTTAATGCGTTTGTTGGCGCTTCGCCCATGCCTTCCCACCACACTGTGTTGTCATCAAGGTTTTGCACAACGTTAGTGAATATTGTACCCTTACGCGTTGTCTCTAAAGCGTTAGGGTTGCTTTTTGCGTTTGTGCCCGGTGCCACGCCGAAAAAACCGTTTTCGGGATTAACGGCATATAAACAACCGTCAGCGCCTTTACGTATCCAGGCTATATCGTCGCCTACCGTTGTTATCTTGTAGCCTTTGCGCTTATATCCCTCGGGCGGAATAAGCATTGCCAAATTTGTTTTGCCGCAGGCGGAAGGGAAAGCGGCGCATATATAACGTGTTTTGCCGTCGGGTTTAGTCAAACCTAAAATCAGCATATGCTCAGCCAGCCAGCCTTCGTTTTTGGCTTGGTAACTTGCTATCCTTAAAGCAAAACATTTTTTGCCTAAAAGCACGTTGCCGCCATAACCGCTGTTGACTGACCATATTGTATTATCTTCGGGAAAATGGCAGATATATCTTTTTTGTGCATCCAATTGCGCTTTGCTGTGCAGACCGCGTACAAAATCATTGCTGTCGCCTAAATTATCCAACACGCTTTTGCCGACTCTTGTCATAATTTCCATGCTGAATACAACATACAAGCTGTCGGTAATTTCGATGCCTGCTTTAGCAAAAGGAGTACCGATTTTACCCATGCTGTAAGGTATCACGTACATGTCTCTGCCTTTCATACAGCCGTCAAAAATTTCCGACAGTTTGCTGTACGCTTCGTCAGGAGCCATCCAGTTGTTTGTAGGACCGGCATCACGTTTATTTTTGCAGCATATAAAAGTTCGGTCTTCTACCCTAGCCACATCGTTGACTGCGCTGCGGTGCAGATAACAATCAGGCAGTTTTTCTTGATTAAGTTTAATCATTTCGCCCGATGCTAAAACCTTATTGCGCAGATTGTCGTAAAGTTGCTTGCTTCCGTCAATCCAGATTACATTGTCGGGCTTGCATAGCTTAACGGCATCGTCAACAAGTTTAATTACTTTTTTGTTATCGGTGATATTCTGCATGTTCTTATCTCCTAAAAATTAAATCCATTTTCTACATAAATTCTATACCCAATATTACATTAAGTCAAACATATTATCTCTTTTTGGAGAAATAAGAAAATGCCTCATAATAACCTTCAAAACTGCCGGCATCAAAACGTTTTTCTTTAAGACAAACGGCACACACATCGGTCTTTGCCGTCAACAGATTTATAGCATCCGTCAATCGGTATTCGCCGTTAACAGGCTTAATTTTGGTAAGATAATCAAAAATGTCGGCAACAAATAAGTATCTGCCTACAAGGATATATGGATCTGGCGGCACCTGAGATAAACGAGGTTTTTCTAAAATCCCTTTAATTCTTTTATCGTTAAAAAAAGTCACCACTCCGTATTTCACGCTTTGATGCCGCTTTATACCTTTTACGCCTAAAACCGATGCGCCGTTGAAGGACGAAGCCAGCGCAAGACACGCATTGCCCGAAAATAAATCGTCACAATTGAGCATAACAAAAGGGTCGCCGCCGCAAAAATCCTTTGCTTTGCTTAATGCGTCGCCGCTGCCTAACGGCGTGCTTTGAGTTACAAAATAAAAATCGATTTTTTCAAACAACGGTGATGTTTGCTTCAAGTATGTTATTAATTTTTGTACTACCAGGCTTTCGTCTACGACACAACATAGTTGAGTCAACCCCGCAAGCACAGCTTCCTCCGTCACCACTTGCAGGGCGAATCTTTTTCCTACGGGCAGCAGCGCTTTAGGTATAAAAGCCGTCAGCGGCAACATTCGTTTGCCCGCTCCGGCGGTAAGAATAACGGCTTTTTGTATTTTATTCTGCTTAATTATCATTATCCCCCCATTTTTAATAACAACAGCAAAAATATTTTTTGTTAGTTATATCTCACCTTTTAAATATTTTTTTGCGGTATTAGGCTTTACGGTTTCTCGCAGGCGCCCTATAACAAAATCGTCTTTACTCACGTTTTTGGTGACGGTTGTTCCGCAGGCTATGTAGCAGTCCCCTTCAATATTTAAGGGAGCAATCAAGTTGCAGTTGCTTCCGATAAAAGAGTTGTCGCCTACGATTGTGCGGTGCTTTACCCTTCCGTCGTAATTTACAAATATAACGCCGCAGCCGATATTGCAGTTTTTGCCTACCGTAGCGTCGCCCAAATACGCTAAATGGCTTGCCTTTGAACCTTCGCCTAAAGAGCTGTTTTTTAGTTCTACAAAGTTGCCGACGCGGCAATTGTCGCCAACGGAGGAATTTTCACGAAGATGGCCGTTGGGGCCGACTGTTGTATTTTGACCTACGCTGCTGTCGGTAATCCGACTCGACCTGATTTCGGCTCCGTCCATTATTGTGGCGTTTTTCAAAAAGGAAAAACTGCCTATTATGCAGTTGCACCCAATTGTAGTCATACCCGTCAATACACAAAAAGGTTGTATAATCGTTCCGCTGCCTATTTTTATGCCCTCATCTATATATATTGAATGGGGGCATAAAATAATCACACCGTTGTCTGTATATCTTTTTAAATCCATAATCTCTCTCCCTTTTTATCTATTATATGCTCTTATCTGTTTATGGTTACGACAGGTAATTTTTGATAGATAAGCGATTGATTTAATGATTATTTTTTATGAAGCTAACCGCAATTTTTTGTATATAATAATAAAATTAGCAAAAATTAAACATTATGAAGGTTTTGATAAAAATAAGCGTTATACTTTTATTGATTTCTGTTTTTTGGTTTTCGGCAGGGTTTAATAGCTATGCGGACGAAAAGGATTTTATAAAATGGGTGGATTGTAACGTGCCATACGAAGTTATGCTTGCCGCATACGAATACGATAAAGAATTTTATAAATCACAAAATGTGGATTTTAGTTTTGTTAAATCGCTTGCATATCTGGCAACAAAAAACGGAAATAAATTTAATATAAAAAGAGATACAAGCGAGTTAAAAAAGCTTGTCGTGCAATTAAAAAACGGCAAAAAAATAGACGATTTTTACGGCAATAATAAATACTACAAGTATTATGTGGAAGCCTACGATGCAATTTTTGCAGATTTTTTTGGCGAATACCAAACGGATAAAGGCGAAACGGTTTACGGCTTAAAAAACTATCATCCTTTTCCGCAAGGATATTGGTATAATCATTATGACGATTTTGGCGTTTCAAGGTCTTTCGGATTTAAAAGAAGGCATTTGGGTCATGACATGATGGGCTCAATAGGTACTCCTCTTGCTGCAATAGAAGGCGGGACGGTGACGGAATTGGGGTGGAACAAATACGGCGGTTGGCGGATAACCATACGTTCCTTTGATAAAAAAAGAGCATATTATTATGCGCATTTACGTAAAGGTAAGCCTTATGTTGATGACCTAAGAGTAGGCGACGCAGTCGAAGCGGGGGACGTTATCGGCTATTTAGGAGTAACGGGGTATAGCACAAAAGAAAATTCAAATATGAAATGCCCGCCACATTTACACTTGGGGATGCAGCTTATTTTTGATGAATCACAGGTAGACGGTCCGACGGAAATTTGGATTGATATGTATCAGATTTGTAAATTTTTGTCAAACAACAGGGTATCTGTCGTAAAA
>CALGIK010000287.1 GCA_937915515.1 uncultured Clostridia bacterium | reverse complement strand
GGCGGCCGCATTGTTGTAACCAGAATTAACGGTATGCCCACCGAACTCAGCGCCGAAAAACCTACCATTATTATTCATCAGTTAGATCAAAAAGGCGTTATAAGCAGTATTACGCAGCTGCTTACCTGGCAGGGTATTAATATTGCGGTTATGCGTCTTTCACGAGAGGGAAGAGGGCAAATGGCTACTACTATTATCGAAACGGACGATATAGTACCGACACATTTGAGGGATTTGATTATCCAGCTTGACGGGGTTAAGGATGCTCTGGTGCTTAACTTTAACAATGCAGTGGATACGGTCGGCGTTGAAACATACGCATTAAATACAGACACGCTAAACTGTACAGCAGATTTGCCCGTTGACGAAGATGAAACTATTAATACGGAGGCAAATTGCGATGTATAAAAACGTTCAAAGTTTACTTGATATAACAAAACAGTTAAATATTCCTTTGCATGAAGTCATTTTGAAAAACGAAATGATATACAACAATCTTATGGAGGAAGAGGTATATTCACGTTTAGCCAAGCACTATGACACAATGGTAGCCTCTGCGACACGCGCCGTCATGCAGCCGCTGGAAATGACAGGCAATTTAATAAAAGGTTTCAGCTTTAAGCAAGGCAAATATGGCAGCGGCGACACGTTATGCGGCGACTACTTAAACAATATTATGACAATGGCTTTTTCGAGCTGCGAAGTAAACGCCAGCATGGGAAGGATATGTGCTGCACCTACGGCAGGCAGTTGCGGTATACTCCCTGCTGTATTAATCGAAACCGCACGTAAATTTGATTTGCCCACCAAAGACGTATTAAATGCGCTGCTGGTTGCCAGCGGTTTTGGCGCAATCTTTATGGCAAACGCAACAGTAAGCGGCGCCGAAGGGGGCTGTCAAGCCGAATGCGGAGTTGCCGCAGCCATAGCAGGCGCTGCCGCCGTATATATGGCAGGAGGTACGGCTAAAATGTGCGCAAATGCTGTGGGCATAGCGTTAATAAATTGTATGGGACTTATATGCGACCCTGTTGCAGGACTTGTACAGTTGCCTTGCGGCTTTCGTAATGCAAGTCAGGCGGCAAACGCCGTGGTGAGTGCCGATATGGCTCTTGCGGGACAAACTTGTGCCATCCCCGTTGACGAAATTATCGATGCAATGTATAAAGTAGGGCGCAAATTACCTATTGAATTTAAGGAAACTTCCTTAGGTGGTCTTGCGGCAACGCCTACAGCCAAAAAACTTGAAAAAAAATTACATAAAATCAGCATTTTTACGGAATAATTTAATTAAAGTGCTTTACGCCGCTAAGAGCGGCGTTTTTACTACCAAAATGTGTGTTAAGGTTTTTGCGCTTGTTGCAAAAGCCAGCAGGATATGATAGTATACTTATCATGACAAATGACAGATTAAAACAAAAAGATAACAACAGATTTGCTATGTGGCTGATTATTGCCGTTATTTTTGTTTTGCTAATGGTTATAGGCACTTTTTTTGACTATGACATTAGCAGTTGGATGACCAAAAATTCTCTAAAAAGCGGCGAGTATTATTCTCATAACAGTTTTGCTCTTGTTGTCGAAGCAATAGGCAGTTTCCCCATTTGGCTTGCGCTGTGTTTTGCTTTTGCCTTTCTGTTTTGGCTTGTTAGTCAAGATAATATGCCTAATTGGGCAAAGATTGTTTTTGGGTTGTGCTTATATGCTCTCGGCGTATTTGCAGCTTATATGCTTATATATGACGCTTACAGGTATTTAGCGGAACAAAACGGTATCAAATACCTGGTTAACCTTCCGTCAGTCACTTTGACGAATATTATTTTAGCAATTTTGATTTCCTCTTTAATCTTTATAGTGACAAAAAACTTTAAAGCCGACAAAAAAAAGCTACTTGGACTGGCTATGGTTATATTATGTACTGCGGCTTTATATTTTATAGTGACGTTAATAAAAACTCCTATGGGAAGAGTACGCTTTAGGACAATTAACGTAATCGGCGACCAAAGTTTGTACACGCCGTGGTATATAATTAACGGCAGCCGCAACTTTGAGTTTTTGCCCAACGACTGCTGCAAATCCTTCCCTTCGGGACATACCTTCAGTGCCGGTTTAATGTTTGTTTTATTGAGTTTGCCCAGTGTTTTTACAAGGTTTAACACAAAAAAAGCAAAAATTTCGCTTTGGATAATAAGCGTTGCCTATACGGCTACAGTTGCTTTAGGGCGAATAACAGCAGGAGCGCATTATTTGACTGACGTAACCTTCGGAGGCTTTTTGGCATTATTTGGCGCATTGGTGTTTAAAAGCATATTTTTAGACGGTTGTTTTACGTCAAAGAAACAAAAAATGACAAATTTTGTTAATACAGTAATCTAAACTGAATACTTAACAATTGCCAATACTAAGATAGCGTGCTATAATAAAAAAACATGAGGAGAAGGGTTTTGGAGATTTCTAAGAAAAACATTAACAAACATCAAAAAAGTATTCTATGGTTTTTCGGAATATTCGGATGTTTGATTTTGCCTGTTCTTTTAATATTATTTGGAATGCAGGGCGATATTATCGAAGACAGCTTATCCGACGTAGGCGGCAAATACGGCCATTATACCCAGCTTGTTTATCTGTCTTTAGGTTTTTGTATTTATTATGCAGTAGGCGGTTGGTATGTGCTTAAGCTGTGCGGTTATAAAGACTATATAATGCCTTCCATATATGTAGTGGGCGTTTTATTGTATTTTATTACTGTCGTTGTGCCTTTTCTGCCTTCCGAACTGCCTATTTTAGCAGATATACATAATATTTTAGCTCGTGTATCAATAGCAATAATGCTGCCTTGCGTATTTTGGTTTACCCTCTGTTTGTTTTATGTGGATAAATGGATTGCTCTCGGTTCGATTGTTATCTTTTTGTCAATAATCGGTTTGGTAATTTGGCTAATCGTAAAATTCGGCACCTGCATAATTGGCGAATTTGTACTTCAGATTTATTTATGCGTACACATTTTTGCCGAACTTCTTATCATGACAAAAAAGAACGTCGCCGACCATAAAAGATTTTTTGCCGAAGCCTATTGTCTTATTAAACAGTTAAAAGCTAAATTAAATGGACAGCTATAACATAAGCGTAAACTGCGCCTTTGGCGTAGAAAATATACTAAACAGAGAACTTGCCGCTTTAGGTTACTTAAATTTAAAGGCGGACAACGGCAGTTTTTGTTTTAACGGCACTGCGCAGGATATTGCAGACTGCAATATGTTTTTGCGCACAGCCGAAAGAGTATATATTGTTTTGGCAAAATTTACCGCCGCCACCTTTGATGCTTTATTTGACGGAGTATTTAATATCGACTGGCAGGATTTTTTCACATCTGACGCTAAAATTATCGTAAACGCCAAAAGCGTAAAAAGCACCTTGTTTGCTTTATCCTCAATTCAGAGCATAGCCAAAAAAGCCATTATCAAAAAACTTGCCGCAAAAACAGGCAAGAGCGTTTTTTTAGAGACAGGAGCCGATTACGGTGTCGAGATAAACATAACAAAAGATATTGTCAGCGTACTTTTAGATACAAGCGGGATAGGTCTTCATAAAAGAGGCTATCGTGATTATGTTGCACAGGCTCCTTTAAAAGAAACTTTGGCGTGCGCCTTATTGTTTTTATCCGATTTTAGCTTTGACTTACCTTTTTGCGACCCCTTTTGCGGCAGCGGCACAATCGTTATCGAAGCGGCAAGGATTGCTTTAAGGAATGTGACTGGAGTTCATACGTGTGCTCTTCCGATCTGACAGGCATTTTGCATATGAAAGTTGGAAAAACTTTGACGCCACCGCTTATTTGACGGCGAAAGAAAAAGCTTTAAATTGTCAAAAGACAGACCGAAAATTGGACTTTTTTGCTTTTGACAATGATCCTTTTGCAATAAAGTTATGCAATAGACACGCTTTAAGAGCAAATGTAAGCCAAAAAATCCGTTTTGAGGTAAAGGACATAAGAGATTTTTCCGTTATGCAGACAGGCGGCACAATTGTCACAAATCCGCCGTATGGTGAAAGATTATTAGATTTAACTCAAGCGCAAGGACTTACGCGCATTTTAGGTCAAAAATACGCTCAACTCTCTGATTGGTCACTGTTTGTGTTAAATGCCGACGTAAATTTCGAAAAATCGTTAGGGAAAAAAGCCGACAAAAAACGTAAACTGTTTAACGCTCAGAAGGAATGTAATTTATATCAATATTTTAAGCAGAGCAATATTAAAAAAAGATTTACCGATTTGAAGGAATTTTTATAAAACAAATAAGAAAAACTTATTAATATGGTATACTAAATTAAGATATGAAAGAAAATTTTCTAAAGAAAAAAGTAAATAAGACGCGTTATGAGCAAAATTCTATCCGTCAGGAGAAGAAGTTGCAAAAATCTGCAGAAAGAGAAAATGTTAAACGGCGTAAGGAGCTTAACAGCATTGCAAAAAAACAAGAAAAAGCCAATAAGCGAATTGAGCAGATTAAAGCAAAAGGATTAGTTTATAACTGCGCCAAGATAAAAAAGGATACAAAAACACGCTTTACGGACGAACAATTAAGCAGAAAGCGTGCTTTGCTTAAAATTGCCGAAAAACAGTGTCCTAATGCCGATTGGGTAAATCTTGACAACGCCGCAATGATTTTTCCTTCAACGGATACTCCCGATATCAACGGTATGTTTCGGTTATCGTCTATACTAAAAGAAAAAATTGACCCTTATACCCTGCAATACGCTTTAAACAGTACCATGAGGCGTTTTCCGACAATTACGGGCTCGATAAAAAGGGGAATGTTTTGGTATTATTTAGAGCCTTCGGTATATCCGTGGTGGAGGAGGAAAGGCTTTTCCCCTGCACTCGTATTCCTATGGACAGCCGCCACGCCGGCATAAGAGTAACATACTTCGATTACCGTATATCTGTGGATTTTTTTCATGCTGTCACCGACGGCAGCGGCGGCATAGTTTTTTTAAACACTCTTGTCGGCGCATATCTAAGGCTAAAGGGCGTTGAAATTAAGGATAAAGAAAATTATCTTGACGATCGTGATAAACCCCGCCGTGAAGAAGCTATAGACAGCTTTATGCAAATGGCAGACTTAAAGAGTCCAAAATTAGCAAAAGACGTAGTAAGTTTTCAAATACCGGGACAAAGATTAAACAATTTTTCTTTAATTGTCATAAACGGCAGCCTGGATTCGCAACAATTATATAACAAAGCAAAAGAGAAAAACGTGACAATAACACAGCTTCTTACTGCCGTTATCGCTTGGGCAATAGAAGAGGACAGGCGCTTTTTTGGCTATTCAAAAAAACGTCCCGTTGTCGTAAGCGTGCCTGCAAATTTACGCAAGTTTTATCCTACTCCCTCTTTACGTAATTTTGTCAGCATTATGAGTATTCACAGCAACGGCACCACCGATTTTGATTCTATTCTAAAAACTGTAAAAGAGCAATTTGCACGTCAAAATACTATGGAATATTTTATGGGGACAATAAACTTTAATGTAAAAAGTCAGCGTAATTTTTTGATAAAAATTTGTCCTCTGGTGTTAAAAAACATTATACTTAAAATAGCCTTCGAAAAATACGGTGCAAAAGCTCGTACAAGCACTATAAGTAATTTGGGTATAGTGACTCCGCCTAAGGAATTTAACGATCACGTTTGCCGTTACGAATTTATTTTAGGACCGCAAAAGAGAGAAATGGTAAGTTTTAGCTGTTGCACCTATTTAAACAAGACGGTAATATCGGCAAGCCGTACTATTAAGGAATCGGGCGTAGTTAGGCTTTTCTTTACTAAATTAGCACAGCTGGGACTATCTGTCGACGTCGACACAAATTGTGATATATAATTATGAAATACTGCAGAAATTGTAAAGTTAACGTAAACGACCGTCTTGTTAATTGTCCTTTATGCGGCAGTTATCTTGACGAAAAAGTAGAGTCGGAAAAATCAAGCGAAGAAGTGCAAAGCAGAATCACATATCCGATTTTAACGGTAGAAAGCAAAAACAGTAAAAACTTTTTGCGGAAGAACCTGCTTCCTTTCTTTTTGGTGGCGGGTGCCGTTTGCATAGCTATCAACTGGATAATTTACAGCGGCACGCTCTGGTCGGGATATGTATTGGTCGGACTGTTTGGGGGCTACTTTGCCGTTATGAATTCCGTCTACCAAAAACGAAGACTGTACAGTATCTTAGGACTTAGCGGACTGATAAGCTGTATTTGCGTTTTGGGCATTGATGTCGTAAAAAGCCTCGAAACTCAGGGTAACCTAAGCGGCGTTGCCGTATCGATAGAATATATAATACCCGGCATTTTAGTAGCAATAATAATCGCCACAGATATATTTATAATTGCAAACAAAAGCAAATACAAATATTATTTTGTATCGCTTCTTTTAGCAAGCATATTGGCACTGCTGCCGCAACTTTTTATATGGATATTAAGACTTAATCTCATATATTGGTTTACTTTTTCGCTGTTTTTCTTTTCTCTGTTAAACTTGCTTGTTATGATAATAGCATACCGCAAAACCTTTAAACAGGAAATGTTGCGTAAATTTAATTTGTAAATATTAATGCTTTTTTTTAAAACATAAACAGTAATTTATGCTGCCATAAACAAATTGTTTTATAAAAAAATAAGGATTGCGTAAAAAGCAATCCTATTTTAATCAATTTACTGTGCAACCTAAGTTGACCAATCTTGCCGGAGCGGTATCCAAACAGGCGGCTACTCCAAAGCACTCTCGTGGCACATAACGCGCACTGCTTAATGCTGCTGCTTCCGCCCTGACATGGTTCGCGAGGGCATTATTGCACAAGACCTTGGTATCAACGCTCCTTATTTATTCCTGCCTCCCACAAAACTGGCCGCCCGAGGTATTCAGTCACGCTGTAGCGGTTTGCGTGTTACAGGGCACCGCTGGCTCCCCACCTAGCACAGTAGAGTAATTTTAGCATATTTGACTAAAATAATCAACAACTTTAAAGCAAAAATAGATGCAAAAACTTGCTTAAAATGACGTATTGTAGTAAAATCAATTAATACACAAAAACAAACGCAAAAAGAAAAGCGTGTTAACAGGACGAGAATATGTACAAAAAAGTAGATTCGGATTTAAATTTTGTCGAGCGCGAAAAACAGGTGCTCGAATTTTGGCGCAAAAATAAAGTATTTGAAAAAACAAACACAAAAAACAGCGCCGATAAGGTATTCACTTTTTATGACGGTCCGCCGACGGCAAACGGCAAACCGCACATCGGTCACGTTTTAACAAGAGTGATGAAGGATATTATCCCGCGTTACAAAATTATGAAGGGCTATTCCGTTTTAAGAAAAGCCGGCTGGGATACGCACGGCTTGCCTGTAGAGTTGGAAGTAGAAAAATCCTTAGGCATTGACGGAAAGCAGGAAATTGAAAAATACGGTATCGAACCTTTTATAAAAAA
>CALGIK010000286.1 GCA_937915515.1 uncultured Clostridia bacterium | reverse complement strand
GTTAATAATAAGTGTATCTACAGGCTTTGTCGGACTTATTTTTACATGAGTGGGAAAACCCGCTCCGCCTAAACCGACAATACCGGCTAAAAAGATTCTTTCCTTAATTGCCTTTGAATCGTTTTTGTCTATATCAGCCAGCGTAACAGCTTGTCCTTCGCTACGTTTTATATGGATATAATCGGCGGTAAAACCAAAATTGTTTGTACGCTGTTCTATCCCTAATACTTGTCCGCATACTGGCGAATATATATTAGCCGACACAAATCCGCTTGCTTTTGCAATAAGCTGACCCTCTTTTACTGTGTTGCCTTTTTCGACAACGGCGGTAGAGGGTGCGCCTAAATGTTGTGATAAACCCACAAAATAATCATCAACAAGCGGCATCTTTTCGATGGGCTTGTCTTTTGTAATATATTTGTAGTCATCGCAATGAATACCCTTGTGAAAAGTTTTTAACTTACCTTTAGTCAAAATAAACCCTCCGTCAAATAAATATAACTGTATTATAATACAGCATTTTTAAAAAATCAACGTATCTTAACTAAGTTAATGCTAAACGCTTTATTATAGTTTTTTTGTTTTATAAGTTTAAAATTTCTTATAGACACAGGAATTAAATCATTGACAAAAAAAATATTTTTAGTTGTAAAATAAAGTAATATTAATAATGATACAAATATAAAACCAAAATGACTTATTAAAAATATGTTGACTTTTTAGACAATAATGCTTCTATAATTATGGCAAATAAAAACCGTTTTCATTATTAAATAAATTTACGGGTCAGAAACTATTAGTCTTATCCGTTCATATAATTAAAATGGTATAAATTTTTATTTTTAAAAGGAGAATAAATTATGTTTAAAAAAATCTTGGCAATTGCCGCTATAATCATTATGATTATTGCTTTTGCCGCTTGTGACGCACCCGTTGCAAAAATCAACGGAGCAGCAGATATCACCTATATAATAGGAGAAGAAGCACCTAATTATCTATCGGGCGTTTCGGCAAAGCGAGGTGATAAGGACGTAACAAGCGAAATAACCGTAGACTCTTCAAAAGTTAATCTGCAAACTGCCGGTACATATAAATTGACTTACAGCGTTGATAACGGTAAAAAAGCGCCTACAATAGCAGAAATAAACGTTAAAGTAAACAATCCTCCTAACGCAATTATTTCGGGAGTAAAAACCATAATTTACTTTTTAGGCGACGAAGAGCCTGATTATCTTGACGGAGTTACCGCTACACGCAACGGTTTAGATATCACAAATGAGATAGATGTCAATTACGATGATGTTAATTTGACAACCATCGGTGAATATACGGTAATTTATACTGTCGAAAATGCAGAAACAGACACAAGAGAAGAAGCATCAGTAAAAGTTTACGAAAAAATCAATTATATCTCTACTATGCTTACCGAAGCTGATTACACAGGTCTTTTGGATCAAAAAATGAGAGCCGGCATCAGTTTACGCATAGAAGAAATAGTTATTCCTCTCAGTTTTGGTGCTGAAAGTCAAGACGATTTTTCTCTTTTGGAAATTAACAACCTTAACTTAAGTATTGATTTATACTCTCAATTCAGTCAAGATGCAGTTGAATTATATGCAAGACTAAATATATCAACCGATATGATGTATCTTTTAGTAGATGAAGCAAGAACGCCTCTTTTCAGCTTAGAAGGTCATTATGCCGCTGCCGTTAAAAATGGTTATTTATATGTTGATTCGCTCTGGGAAATAAAAGATGACCAAAATACAAAGACAGATCTAAGCGTTGCTTTGATGCAATTTCTTTTCAGTTCAGACGCGCCTGCGGAGGTAAAATTAGTATTAATAGAATTGGCTCCGTTGTTTGCGCCCTGTAAAGAAAAAATTGTTTTCTCTTTTGAAGAGGATTTGATAGACGGCGTATATGAAGAAATCAATATGTTATTGTCACTGATACCAGAATCAATTTACCCCGAGTTATTTGAAGGCACAATATTTGATTTTACCGCAACGGAAAACACCGTTACCGCAAAATACGAAGGCTCTCTCGCTGATGCGCCTGAAGAATATGAGTTGCCGGAAGAAATGAGCATTTTATCTGATATTATTATCATAATAGCTTTTGGCGAAAATAAATTTGAAAGCATTTGCGCTTCCGCAAAAATCGATATTGATATTGCGATATTGGAGATTGCCATAATCATCGATGCAAATGCAGACGAAATACCCCAAATGGGAGCCGATGCAGATTATGAGCTTAAGGAAACGTTAACCATTATGGACGTGATAGATGCTATTAATGAATTAATGAATCCACCGGAAGAGCCTATGCCGCAATAATTATTAAAAAAAATAAGCAAACCGAAACGTATAATTGTTTCGGTTTGCTTATTTTTGGCTGATTTTCTAAAATAATATTAAAGCAATTTTGCTGCTGTTTACTTGTTTTTATCTAAATTATTTTTTTGCATCAGTTTTTTTGGCGTGTGTAACTTACAAAAATCTTTAGTATTTTCAAAAACGAATTGCTTTTGGCTGTTTAGCGTTTTATCTGTCTTTTTATCCTTAAAAAATGCTCTTATACTGATTATCAGTTGCCAAATCCCTAATCCCAGTAACAATATTCCGAAAGAAAATTTCAAGACTTCTCCGCTTACAAATTTTGTCAAAAACGCTCCGATAATAGCACTGACAACTGCCGGCACTATTATCCATCCGGTATTTTTTGCCGTGACAAGTCCGTTTTTAAAGTGCAAAATAAGCGCTCCAATCGCCATAGGCAAAAAGCTTATCAAATTTATTGCTTGAATTGTTTGCTGTTGAATATCTAAAAAGAGTAAAAGCGGGATAAGCAGCGTTCCGCCGCCCATACCCATACCTCCTAAAACGCCTGAAATTACTCCAAATACAATAAGCCATATTTCATTCATAAAAACATCCTTATCCCCGCCGCTATCATGATAAAGGAAAAAATAAATTTAATAAAGTTGCTCTTTAGTTTGTTAAGCAATAATGCTCCTAACAATCCGCCGCCTACCACACCGATAGTGGCAAAAAGAATTTTATGCCAATCGCCGCTGCCGTTGATTAAATATACAGCGGCGCTGACTATACTGACAGGTAAAATAATCATTAGCGCCGTTGCGTGCGCATTTTTTTGAGGCAGGGCGCATAACCATAAAAGAAGCGGTACTACGAGCATACCTCCTCCGCCGCCCAAAAATCCGTTAGTAAAACCGACCAAAACGCCGCCTATAATCAGAAGCAGTATTTTGTTCTTTTTAGACATAAGCACTTTTCCTCCGTATTATCATTGTTATAATTTTAAACAAATTGAGCATTTTTATTAAAAAATGCCTTTATAGTTATTGCTTTTTTTTAAAATATGTATTAGAATAGTTTAACGTAGTTAACTATTTACGTTGACATAAATTTACAACTTTAAGGTGATTTAGATGAGTAATAAACAAACAGAAAACCGTTACACTCCTGCCTACAGAAAGGTTAATCCTAAGGAGGCGGCAAACCAACAGTCAATTAGGTCTAAAAAATTGTGGACCATATTGGTAATTGCGCTTGCAACGGTGATTGCCGTCACTTCTTCTTTATGTATCGCTCTTTATAAGGAAAAAATTCCTCAAAATATTGTCAGCGATGCCACCGCTCAAGGCAGCAGCACTTTGACGATAAGTAACAGCAATTTTAAATATACCTTTGCCGACGGACAAAATTTGCAGTACCCTCTGATTCCCAACGATTGGACGATTAAGGAAGATATGGACACTGCCTCTATCATGACGGGCGTTTTAGATACAAGGGATTGGGAAAATGTTTTATACGACTTAAGCTCAAAAAATTTAACGTTAGCACAGGCAAATCCTTATTATCCGACATATGACGGTGAATTTGACGAAGACGAAAGCCGTTTATATCTAATTTCTAAAAAGAGGACTGCAGAGGATAAGGGTGCATACGTTACTTCAAAAGGCTTTACTATCAATGCCGGTTCTTATGTAAAAATTACAGTTTGGGTAAAAACATTAGGTGTCGAAGGTACAGGTCTTTATTTTGCCATTAAGGACAGCTCTACACTTTCTATCGGTTCTAATGTTTACCGTACCGTAAACATAAAAGCTGCCCCTTCAGGCAGTAACGACAACTACGGCTGGACAGAATACAGCATTTTTGTGGAAGGTCACAAAACCAAAAACGAAACTGTATATCTGGAAATGGGCATGGGCAGAGACGTCAGAGGCAGTTCATCTGAAACAGCCTACGGCACTGCTTTGTTTACGGGTATCGATGCAAAAAGTATAAGCCGCGGCACATACAACACACACGTTCAAACCACTCAAGACGAAAATAAAAACTATTTAAGTTATTCCTTCTTTGATGACGACACAACAGAAAAAACTTTATCTAATTGGAATAATGTTAAGGAATTACTCGAAGAAACTTATCCGACAATAACTTACGGTGAGTATAAAGCCGAAGCTAAAAACCAAGCGAACAGCGAGGATATAATGCCTTTTGACGGCGATGATGCAAACACTATGTACAAAATAGCTTCAGCCGATAATAAGTACGGTATGAAGTTTAACCGTTTTGCCGTCAATCCCCCGTCAATAGATAAGTGTTACAGATTAAGCGTTTGGATAAGGACTATCGGTATCACAAAGAGCAGCGGCGCTTACATTTATCTTAACGCATATGACCGTAACGGCAATTATGTAGCCGACAGCTCTTCTGTGTTTTCACTTATTCAAACCCCTACCGATTTAGTCGAAAGTGCATACAACGGTTGGGCGGAATATCAATTTTATGTACAGCCGAGCGAAACGGATATTTTCGAGTTGGAACTTGAAATTACCATTGGACTCAGAGGCGGACAGGAAAATTATTCGCAAGTAAGCGGTAAAGCATATATCAACGAAATTTATTTGTACGAACTCGATTATACGCAATTTTCTTCCGCTACAAAAGGAACCACAATCAATACCGTTTCGCTAAAATCAACTGTGTCCACCAAAAACCTTATCAATAACGGCAGCTTTAATAATACAAAAACAAGCGCACCTAATTTGACATATCCTATTTCTCCTGCTAGCTGGTCAAGTCTCTATGCGGGTCAGCGCAGCATTGTAGAAAATTATGACGAAAGTAAGCTTGCTCCTAACAAATCTGATGCTTTTAATGACCAATACAGCAGTATCGGCGGCATGATATACAAGGCGCAAGGCGGGGGTATTTACGGAAAATATTATGTAAATCAAGATGATTTTTACTATGCCGACGACGACGCTCATTCTGCTCTTGTTATTTACAATAAAGAAGCTACAGCACACGGCTATACTTCCGCCGCAATTACTCTGTCAGCAAACAGCTTTTACAGGATAAGCGTTTTAGCAAAGGGGCTCAACAATGCAATCCCCTCTGTTTACCTTACAAATGGCTCGTCAACGGTATTTGTCGGCTATGAAGGAAGTAACAACGGAAATTACGTAAGCAACGTATTTACAAACATTGACGAAAATATAAACGGCACAGGCTACAACAGATACTATATTTATGTAGCGACAGGTAATACTGATAAAACCGTATATCTCGAATTATGGCTGGGCAATCGCGGTGCAACAGACGCAAGCGGTTATCAGCAAGGTACAGCAATATTTGACAGCGCCGAATGTTTGTTGCTTAGCGACGCCGACGAAAACACAGAAGTAAGTAAGGAGTATCAAGGTTTATTTGAGGGCGAAACACCTTTTGCTTCCACTTCGGCTGATATCAAAAACATTTATACGCAGATACAAACCGTAACTTCAAACAAAGCAAATTTAGCGATTTTAGACTATCGTTTTAACGAAGTGGACGAAAAGGGCGACCTACAAAGAGTAATTGATTTCGCTAAAGAAAAAACCGCAATTGATTCCGAACTTACGGCTTTAATAAACACCTACAACAATAAGTTTTACGAAGACGAAACTGAGGGTAAATATTATATTGAGCTGGACAAAAATGACGACGATATTAAATCATTAAGAGTATATCTGAACAGCCTGCTTACTGCTAAAGAAGACAATAAAACCCCGGATACCCCCCAACCGAAGGAACCGTTAAACTGGATAGTAATATCATCTTTAATAATCACAACATTGATGTTGTTTGCAATAGTAGCTATTATTATCAGACGTTTTGTACGGTTTAAAAAATCCGAAACAGTAGACAGCAATTACAGTTACAACGTAAAATAAAGTTGCTTTAACAGCGCTAGGTAGTAGAAATAAATCCCCTCCTATGGTAATAACGTAGGAGGGTTTTTTACATGATTTTTTGGAGTTATCTCAAAGTTTTAATTTGTTTACATTGCACAAAATTTTCTGTTCTAATTGGTTTCATAAATATTGTGTGATATAAAAAATTACAGACATAATGCCTTTTAATATTACAAAGGAAAATTACTTATTTATTACTTGTCATTGTTTTTTTGTATCGCATTAAGGTACCAGTCTTTTATTA
>CALGIK010000285.1 GCA_937915515.1 uncultured Clostridia bacterium | reverse complement strand
AATTCATCAATGTACGCTACCGAAACCACAAACCGTTTGCTCAAGGCAAAGGCCAGTCATGAGATTGAGTGGATTAACAAAGTAGACGCTCATACAAGGGGTAACTTTGCCGTCATCAGGTGGAGTGCAGAGGATATCACAGGAAGTAAATTATTAGAGATTTAATTTTGGTTCTGGCGTATTGAAATGCACGATGCATACCCTTGTATAATTGGGTGTGCGTCGTACATTTGAGATGATGACAGATTTGTTATTACATCAAATATCTGCTTTCAGCAAACCCTCGCTAACGATTCATACCTTCGCTAACGAAAGGTAACCCTCGCTAACGATTTATTGGCGGGGGTGTGCATTGTATTAAAAATATTAGCATTAGCCAAACGATATACTTCGCTTTTTGCTAGGCACAGAAAAACGGACGCAAATCACGTCCGCTTTTTTATGCCCTCGCTTCAACTCGTTTACCTTATTGTCTCTTCTTGTGATGCAAAATTATGTGACGGGGCTGCCTCTTCTTGTCAGCTTCTATTCCGTTGCTGTCGCTCCTTACAAATCTATTTTTAAATAAGAAGCCTGCTTTTATTAGCAGGTTTTTTTGTTTTCATATACTTAATTATACTGAAGAGTGTTTAATGCTCTGACCTTTCACCTATCCCACAACATTTATTACAGAACAATAATATTTAATTTACTAATGACTGATTTCCGTATTGAATGTAGTCAGTTCTTTTAGTTTTATTGATAATCAAGTATTATTGTAGTATCAATTTATTTTTTTTAATACTTTATGTTGAATATAAATTACGATATAGAACATTCTGAAAATGCTATATAAATCGTGCTTTATTCAACATTGTCAAAGGCTACTCCGCCGATTATGACAGTATCGCCGTCGGAAAGTCCGGCTTTTTTTAAGGCATCGTAAACGCCGCGAGCTTTTAGTTCTTTTTCAAAAAAGCGCATACTGTCGATGTTGTCGACTGCAACCTTACGTGAAAGACTTTCGACAAGTCCGCCCACTACTTCGTATACTCTTGCATCGTGCTTAATTACCTCAAACTGATTGGGGTCTGCAGCAGGATAAACATAAGGTTTAAAATCTTCAATTTGATTTTTGAGCAAGGTGGGCAAAGTTTTTACAATTTGCTCGATAACTGCATTTACGCCCTCGTGCGTTGCCGTACTGGCAGGAAAAATCTGATATAAATCGCCGTATTTTTCCTTAAATTTTGCCAAATTTATAGCTGCATCAGGTAAATCCATTTTGTTTGCCACTACAATCTGCTTAAGTTCTTCTAATTTTGGGCTATATCTAACCAGTTCTTCATTAATCAATTTGAAATCATTTATCGGGTCACGGTCTTCGCTGCCGCTTATATCAACAACATGAATAAGCATACGGGTACGTTCAATGTGCCTTAAAAATTTGTGTCCGAGTCCCGCTCCCTCACTTGCCCCTTCGATTAACCCGGGGATATCCGCCATTACAAAACTTTTGTCGCCGTAGGACACCACTCCTAAATTAGGGCTGAGGGTAGTAAAATGGTAATTGGCAATTTTTGGCCGTGCCTGGCTTACAACAGACAAGAATGTGCTTTTGCCTACATTAGGGAAGCCAATCAGACCTACATCGGCAATAATTTTTAGTTCAAGCTCCACCATTTTTTCTTCCGTTTTTACGCCGTATTGGCTAAAACGCGGCGCTTGACGCCGTGAAGTAGCAAAATGGCTGTTGCCCTTGCCGCCTATGCCTCCACGCATAATAACCACGCTTTTGCCGTTTTGGTTTAGGTCAGCCATAAGATTATTTGTTTCGACATCTCTTATAAGCGTGCCTATAGGCACTTCGACAATAATTTCCTTGCCTTGTCTGCCATAACAGTTTTTGCCGCTGCCGTTTGCTCCGTCTTGTGCCCTAAAATGCTTTTGATAATAAAAATTATTCAGGGTATCCAAAGAATCGCGCGCCACAAAAATCACGTCGCCGCCCTTGCCGCCGTCGCCGCCGTCGGGTCCGCCGTTAGGGATAAATTTTTCCGTATGAAAACTCACTGCGCCGTTGCCGCCGTTGCCTGCTTTGATATAAATTCTAACTTTATCTATAAACATATATACCTTTATTTTAATTTATTACCGTAATAATCACAATACTGCTTTACACTGCATTGACAGCATTTTGGTTTTACGCTTTTGCAGACGTATCTGCCGTGAAGCAACAAATAATGATGGCTTTTGCTCCACAAGTCCTTGTCTATCGCCGCCATAAGCTGTTTTTCCGTTTCCAAAACAGTTTTTGCATGCGCTATACCCAATCTGTTGCTTACCCTAAAAACGTGAGTATCAACGGCGATGGCTTGTCCATTAAAGGCTACCGCAAAAACTACATTGGCAGTTTTGCGGCCCACACCCTTTAAACTCATTAAATCCTTTAAATTGTCGGGAACTTTGCCGTTAAAGCGGTCTAAAACATTTTGTGACATAAGCTTTAAGTATTTTGCTTTAGAATGATAAAAACCGCAGCTGTAAATAATTTTTTCTAACTGTTCTATATCCATTGCCGCCATTTTTTGCGGAGTATCAGCCAACATAAACAAGCGGGACGTTATTTTGTTTACCCTTTCGTCAGTACATTGAGCAGAAAGAATTACTGCTACGATAAGTTCGAAAGGGTTACTAAAAATCAATTGGCTTTTAGCATTAGGGAAATCGACTGCTAAAATATCAAGAATTTGCTTCGTTTTATTGTGCATTGCTTTATTATACAACAAAATTTGTATTTGTACACGTTTTTAAAAGCTTATTGTCAAAGCCTCGTGATAAAAGTTTTTCCGTTTGTCTGCATTGACCTGAAAAATCCCGCACAGTTAGTAACGCCGGCGCAAATTGACCGTACTTCGTTAATACTTTGCTCATTAAATTTTATACTCAGTCCGCAACCGACATTTGCCGCTGAAGGAGTGCTGAAGATAGAGCAGTTTACTCCTAAGGAAGACAGTTTATTATAGGCAAGGGCGGCGGCTGAGCGGCTGCGGAACGCCACAAATAAATAGGTCATAAATTCTCCTTTTGCAATATGTATAAAGGGCCGCACGCCCATAATATACTATACGGAAGCATTTAAAAAAATGTGTTAGGGGGAAACGCAGTTGATTTATTTTGATAACGCCGCCACAACTTTTTATAAGCCCCGTGAAGTGGCGGAAACGGTTTTAGAAACGATTACACGCTATTCGGTAAATCCAAACCGAAGCTTTAATGCACTGACAACGGCTTTATCGGAAAAAATATTAGCCACAAGACGTAAAATTGCCGAATTGGTTAATTTAAAAAATCCTTTAAACGCCGTATTCGGTTTAAATTGCACCGATGCGCTAAACTTAGCAATACTGGGCAGCGTACGCTCTAAGGGCGAAAACATAGTGACTTCGGCACTGGAGCACAACTCTGTGATGCGTCCTTTACACAGACTGCAGGAAAAGGTATTTATTAAGCTTAATATTATTAATCCCGACGAAAAACTCTCTATCAGTCCGCAAGCTATTGATGCGGCAATAACGCCTAACACAAGCATGGTCGTGCTTTCGCACGTAAGTAACGTAACAGGCGCAACTATTGATGCTTTACAAATAGGTCAAGTGTGCAAAAAACGCGGTGTAAAATTTTTGCTTGATGCGGCGCAGTCAATCGGTTACATTCCTATAGATATGGAGGCTTACAATGTCGATATGCTTGCTTTTCCCGCACATAAGGGATTGCATGGCATTGTGGGTTGCGGAGTATTATGTTTTAAGGACGAAAGCGCACCTAAACCTGTACGCTTCGGCGGAACGGGCACGCAGAGCCATCTCTTGACTCAGCCGACGGAAAGTCCCGAAGCGTACGAAAGCGGTACGGTAAATTCGCCCGCCATACTTGCTTTGGGGACGGCAATAGACTGGTGGTGCGCCAATAAAAACAATATGCTTAAACAGATGAAATTGGTGCAAAGTACGCTTGTGGAAGGTTTGTCGGAAATAAACGGCGTAAAAATATTCAGCGTCGCTAACAACAGCGGTATTGTGGCTTTTAAAATAAAGGAAAGCGACAGTGCGGAAGTTTGCGATTTACTGGCAAAAAATTACGGTATAGCACTTAGGGGCGGCTTGCATTGTGCACCTTTAGCACACAAATTTTTAGGCACTTCGCACAGCGGCTTAGTCAGGGCAAGCGTAAGCGGACAAAACACCCTTTCGGAAGCATATATATTTTTAAACGCAATAGCACAACTAAGTAAGCAGTATTAATAAAAACAATTTCCACAAAAAAAGGTACTTATTATTAAAAGTACCTTTTAAAATATTTTTTCAAAAATAACATTGTCGCTGTTTTCTTTTGCTTTTTCGTATTTCTGTTGGTCATCGACCAGCCAAGATCGGAAGAGCGTCGTGTAGG
>CALGIK010000284.1 GCA_937915515.1 uncultured Clostridia bacterium | reverse complement strand
TGAGTTCGCCCGATGCAAGCGTCAGCCGCACCTATCTCGAATGGCTTACAGACTTAGAGTGGAATAAGGAAACAGTTGACAATAAAGACTTAATCAAGGCACGTAAAATCCTTGACGAAGACCATTACGGGCTGGAAAAAATAAAGGAACGTATTTTGGAATATCTTGCCGTTATACAACTGACGGGCAAGATTAAAGGACCTATTTTGTGTTTCGTAGGGCCTCCCGGCGTGGGCAAAACAAGCATAGTTAAAAGTATTGCGCGCGCAATAAATCGCAATTATGTGCGTATGAGTTTGGGCGGAGTAAGCGACGAAGCGGAAATAAGGGGACACCGCAAAACTTATGTAGGCAGTATGCCGGGCAAAATTATATATTTGATGCGTCAGGCAAAATGTATCAATCCCGTTATGCTTTTTGACGAAATTGACAAAATGAGCAGGGACTATAAGGGTGACCCAAGTAGCGCAATGCTCGAAGTCCTCGACCCCGAACAAAACAATACTTTTGTAGACCATTATCTTGAAGTTCCCTTCGATTTATCTAAAACGCTGTTTGTCGCAACGGCAAACAAGCTTGACACCATTCCGCCGCCCCTTTTAGACAGGATGGAAATAATAGACTTATCGGGCTATACCGAAGAGGAAAAACTCGAGATTGCCAAAAACTTTTTGATGCCAAAACAAGAGGAACTAAACGGTTTAGCCAAAGGCGCATTTAAAATTACCGATGACGGTATACGAAAAGTCATACAGGCTTACACGCGGGAATCGGGCGTGAGAACGCTCGAACGGGAATTGGCAAAAATTTGCCGAAAGTTAGCCTTAAAGCAAGTGGAAGGCAACAAAAGCGATATTGTGATAACAGCCGAAAACGTCAGTGACTTTTTGGGCGTGGAGATATTCAAAAACGATACAATCAGTCAAATTGACGAAGTGGGTACGGCAACGGGCTTAGCCTGGACGGCTGTAGGCGGTGTTACTTTAAGCGTAGACGTCACTCTTTACGAAGGCAAAGGCGAAATACTTTTGACCGGTATGATGGGCAACGTTATGAAGGAGTCAGCTAGAGCAGCCATAAGCCTTGTTAAGAGTTTAGCGCACGAATATAATATCGATATGGCGGTTTTCGGCAAAACGGATATTCATATCCATATACCCGAAGGCGCAATACCTAAAGACGGCCCCAGCGCAGGTATCACTATGGCTACGGCGATTATGTCGGCATTCACCAACCGGGCTGTTTCTAAAAAAGTTGCTATGACTGGCGAAATAACGCTCAGAGGCAAGGTGTTGCCGATAGGCGGATTAAAGGAAAAAATCTTGGCGGCTTATAGAGTGGGGATACGTAAAGTAATTATCCCTCTAGACAACAAAAAGGATTTAATCGATATACCCAAAGACGTTTTAGACAATATCGAAGTGATTTTAGCTCAGGATATAGTTACAGTATTAAAAAATTCTCTGGTTTAGTTTTTTATTGCCGTTAAATATCAAAAAATAATGGTATTTAACGGCACAATTTTAGGAGTTACATATGAAAATCAGCAGCGCACAATATCTTACCAGTTCCGCAAACCCTACCCAAAAACTTTCTTTAGATTATCCGCATATTGCCGTTATGGGCAAGAGCAACGTCGGCAAAAGCAGTTTTATCAATTATTTAACAAACAACGGCAAGCTTGCAAGAGTTTCTAAACAACCCGGGCGCACAAAAATGATTAACTATTTTTTGGTAAACAACAACTTTATTGTCGCCGATTTGCCCGGTTACGGTTTTGCTAAAGTCAGCGATGCGGAAAAAGAGCGTTGGGCGGAATTGATAGAAGATTATTTGATAAATGATGCAAATTTGGCCTACGCTCTGTTTTTGGTGGACATCAGACACGAACCGACATTAAACGATATAACAATGTACAATTTTTTGATAAAATCCAATATCCCTTTTTGTATTGTGGCTACAAAGTCCGATAAACTATCAAAAATGCAATGCCGACTGAGTATTGGTAAGCTTGCATCTTTTTTTAAGGTGGGCATTGACAATATTTTGCCCATTAGCAGCGTAACAAAAACAGGTTTAGACGCTGTAACTGATAAAATACAGCAAACATTGAATGCATAGATTAACATTTTTTAGCATGCTTTGATTTATAAATACTATTATATTTATTAGTGTACAAAAATAAGGAATGAGTTGTTATGAATAATGAAGACGATATGTATAGAAACGGTACTCTTTTAAAGCACTTTATTGATAAATACCATAAGAGGAAAAACAAAGACAATTACTTATTAGTTATAAGATGTTTGTATGAATGCTACATATGGATACCTATAAAAGTTATAATAAGCGATGAAGACAAGAAAACATTTTTTGAAGGCAAAGCAGGCGATACGATTTCAATAAAAAACAACGTTTTAATGGAACCCGAAATATTGCAAAGTGAGGAAGATAAATTTTATTTACCTATATTTTCAAGTATAGATCAAATGGGTAAAGAGTACGAAAATTCAAGCAAAACACAAAGAAGTTTTATCGAAGCTGTACAAATGGCAGTAAGAAGAGAATATGTATCGGGTATAGCACTTGACCCTTTGGGGCAACAGTTTATCATCGAAAAAGAATTATTTAAATATTTAATTAAAACATAAATGTTTTTCAATTTGGTTGTGTCAAAAACGGGGGTGTTTCTCATACATTAGTAATAAGCAAAACTGCTTCCTCCGGAGGTTATTATGTCAAATTGCAATCCCACTTCAAGAGTGTGTATCCAAACAAAAAAGGTGTTTGACGCCTGTTTAAGGCAGACAAGTTTGGAGAATTTTACAATCGTACTTACAAATTTTGAGCCTCCTAATCCAGCCTTGCCGTTGACTTTTGTCGCCGGCCGCAGTATAACGGCTTTAGCTACAGTCGAAAACCTAAACGTCACGAGAATACCCGACCGTCCGCGCTTTGGTAGGGTCGAAGCCGATTTGGTCATACCCGTGCGTATTAATTATGTTGATGCGATGGGCAGAGAGGGTGTTGGCACAGGTACCGTCACCCTTCACGAAGACGTTATTATGCTTTTGCCCGAACCGAGTATTATGCCTTTTCAAGTAGAAGCTGCAGTAAGTGTTATTATACCCGAAGGGAGATTCTTTCCGACGGAACAAGGTTTGACTTTTGTATGCACCGTTTGTATATCTGTTATTTTAAAAATAGTAATTTCGGTGGAACTGATTATACCGACTTTCGGTTATGCGGTGATACCGCCTTGCCAAGATTTTACGCAGGACCTTTGCTCAGGCTTCTTTGAGTTGCCGCTCTTCCCCGGCGTAAACATATAAGGTAAATAATCTACGTTTTAAATAAGAATACATAATCAGTTGACAAAATGTTTTGCCGACTGATTTTTCGTATACAAATTTCAGTCATATTGAATTATTCACTTAAATTTTTTGTATTTCATAAATTAAGTTAAACAAAAAGATGAGGACAATATGAAATACAAAAAATGCGTTAAATGCGGGCTTAACTACGTATTGGGAGAAGGTGACGTTTGCGACCTTTGTAGGGCTGAAGAAAAAAACAATAAAAAAGACAGAAGAGTTTTGTGTCCTTTTTGCTGCGAAAACCTTATGGACGAGGACGATATTATGTGCAAGTCCTGCGAAAAGAAAAATTTAATGTTAGAAAATTCCGATTAAAACTTTTTAATTTTCTATCTTTGTGGTAGAATAAAAATCGGAGAGCATATAATGAAGATTTATGCAATAAGTGATTTGCATTTGTCAACTGCAGTCAATAAGCCGATGGACATCTTCGGCGTAAATTGGCAAAATTATTTTGATACGGTAAAAGCTGATTGGCAAAGCAAAGTGGAAGACGGCGACGTGGTTCTTTTGCCCGGTGATTTTTCGTGGGCTATGCGTATGGAAGAGGCGTTGCCCGATTTTGCGCTTTTTGCCGATTTGAAAGGTCAAAAGGTGATTTTGAGGGGCAATCACGATTATTGGTGGAATACCATAAGTCAGGTGCGGGCTAACTTGCCTGATTCCTTTTATGCGCTGCAAAACGATTGCTTGCGCTTTGGTGACGTGCTTATTTGCGGTACACGGGGGTGGATAATTCCCGAGGGCGAAAAAGCCGACGCAGAAGATACAAAAATTTTTTTGCGTGAAAATGAGAGACTAAAATTATCTTTAGCTGCAATGCAAAAAATGAGGAAAGAATCGGACAAAGTCATTTGTATGATGCACTTTCCGCCTTTTAACGTGCGCAGAGAGGAAAGTGAATTTACTAAACTTCTGGTGCAATACGATATAAAAACCGTAGTATACGGTCATTTGCACGGCAAAGACTGCCGCAGCGACAAATTGATAAAAAAATTCGGCATTGATTTTTATCTCACCTCCGCCGATTTAATTAATTTTAAACTTATCGAAATTTTTTGAATTGTAAAAAATTAGATTATAATTGTGGAAATAAAACTCTTAATAGAATGAAAATAAATTTTTGACAGATACTTTACATAAAGAATTAAAGTGTTACAATAATATTAACAAAGAGGTAGTAGATTTCGTAGCAACTACGCCAACTGAAAGGTTATGGAAATGTGGGAGTACGCTACGCCCACCTTTGTTAAGAAGAGACCGTATTTTATTTGATACGGTCTCTTTTATATACTAAAAAAGACTTTTGTGGAAGCCAAATACCTAAAATTATCTATTTTTTTCATTTTTTTGGTTAAAAGTGGTTAAAAGTGGTTGACAAAACTTTTGCGGTGTGATATTTTTTGGGTGTACAAGGAGTGGAGTAGTGTTTTTAGGTGAAAGCAGGCATACCTTAGACGCCAAAAACAGATTGAGAATACCCGCAAAATTTCGGACGGAATTAGGCGACAAGTATGTTGTTACCGTAGGCAGCGACGGATGTCTTTGCGTTTACAGTAATGCTAAGTTTGAAAAATACGTCGAAAAGCTTGAGAGCATACCTAATTTTGACCTTCAAGCGCAGCGCTCCATACGTAAAATTTTGTCTTTGGCAATTGAAGCGGAGCCTGATGAGCAAGGCAGGTTTATTCTTCCTAAAAACTTAAAGGACTTTGCTAAAATTGATAAAAATCTCGTAATAAACGGCAACGGCAGCAAAATAGAAATTTGGAGCGAGGAAGTTTGGGACGAATACAGTAAGCTTACTAACCTTGACGAAGAATTGGCAATTTTGGGCGAAAAATACGGAGTATAAAAATGGAATTTAGCCATATTCCCGTTATGTTTAGTCAATGTATGGAGCTGCTTAATATAAAGCCCGACGGAATTTATGTTGATTGTACGGCAGGCGGCGGAGGACACAGTCAGGGTATTTTAGACAGATTGAGTTTAAGCGGACGTCTTTTAGCTTTTGACAAGGATATTGAAGCTTTAGACCACTGTAAAAATAAGTTTAAAGACGACAAAAGAGTGACTCTCTTAAAAAGCGACTACAAACTTGCGCCGCAATATTTAACGGACAATAGCTTAAAAGGGAAAATTGACGGAATATTGATTGATCTGGGAGTTTCAAGCTTTCAGCTTGACAATAGAGAAAGAGGTTTTTCGTATATGAGCCGTGACGCTGCTTTGGACATGCGTATGGACAAATCGCAAAGTCTTACGGCAAGAGAAATAGTAAATAATTATCCGCAGGAAGAAATTTATAAAATAATAAAAAATTACGGCGAAGATAAATTTGCCGCAAATATCGCCAAAAACATAGTAATTGAAAGGCAAAAACAACCAATAGAAACAACAGGTCAGCTTGCCGATATAGTAGATAAAAGTATTCCCTACGCTCTAAAAAAGACGGGAGGGCATCCGGCAAAACGCACGTTTATGGCGTTAAGGATAGCCGTAAACGGCGAATTAGACAATTTGGACAAAGCGATAACGGATTTAATCAGATGTTTAAAGAGCGGCGGGCGCATAGTGATATTAACTTTTCATTCGTTAGAGGACAGGATAGTCAAACAGACTTTAAACTATTTGCAGCTTGACTGTGTCTGCGATAAAAAAGCACCTATATGTACTTGCGGCAAGGTTAAAGAGATAGAACTAATCAGAAAATTTATTACAGCGACAGAAGCGGAACAACTGACAAACAGCCGAAGTATCAGCGCAAAACTGAGAGCGGCGGAAAAAATTTAAACAAAAAAACGAAAAAGCGATATGCTTTAAGAATAAAAATAAGGAGGGCAAAATAATATGTTAACGACAAGCAGAAAAGAAGTGTTTGCCGACGAACAGGAAACTGTAAAAACCAAATCAGTCGGGTTTGATACCAAAAACCTCGGCAGTCAGTCATACAATATATTTTCGCAGATAGAAGACACAAAAAAACCTGCTGCCCGTAATTCTTATTGGGCTGATGAGGATAAAGAAATTGCCTTTAAACTATTTGGCGAAAATGTTAAAATGGAAGAAATCTCGGCGGAAGCGGCAGATGCCGAAAACTTTACCAACCCCGATTTAATGCCTTCTTCTCAAACCATGCGCAACCATTTTAATGTTACTTTGCCTTACTTTAAGACCAAATACAACACTAATATTGATAATGATACGGCAA
>CALGIK010000283.1 GCA_937915515.1 uncultured Clostridia bacterium | reverse complement strand
ATTTTATTATCGTTTAAAATATCCTCTATTTCTCCTCTTAAATCATTGTCAATTTCGTTCATTTTCACATCCTTTTATAAAAATAGTTAAGGTAATATTACTTTATTAATATCAAAAAGGCAATCAAATTAATTACTTAGGTAATATTTTGAAAAAACGTTTGACAATTTAATATTGCTATGGTAATATTACCCAAGTAATACTTTACTTAAACAAGTTATCCGAACATAACTTACAAAACAGCTTTCATAAGGCTCCTCCTTTGAAATAAAACAATCCCTCTGTTATGTTCGGATAGCGGAGGGATTGTTGTTTTAATACGCTGTTCTATCGGCAAAAACAGGAAAGGTGATTGATATGGATAACAAACAACTTAAGGAAGTTTTAATTCAAATAATGAGTTTGGTAAGTTCTGTATGGGAAGAATTGCATCAACGCGAAAAAGACCGAGAAGTCTTAAAGGGTCAATTTACAGTTATTCACAATAAAAACAATGACATTAGAATTATAAAATAAATTCGCCCTAAAGGGCAAAGGTAGGTAAACTATGGTAGGCAAATATCAAGGTCTTTTATTAGGTCTTAGAACGTACACAAAGGACGGTAAAACGTACCACGTTTATGACGTGTTCTGTGCGGGCAAAAAGGACAGTGAAACAGGCTTGTATTCAACCGAATGCAATATTGTTTCAATACGTGAGGAAAGTCCTGTAATTGATAAGCCAAAGGCAAATATGCTTGTTGAATTTTACGGCGAAACAAAACAAGGCAAGACAGGCGTATATGTCGTTTATAGCGGCATAGGGGAGGTGTAGAATGGCAACTAAGCATGAAAAAATCATGATAGATGAACCCGAAATTTGTATTAGTGGAAAGTCCGAAGATGTAACCGCTCTAATAGAATTTTTGGCTAAGCGATTGAAAATCAAAAATAATGCATTTGATTGTTATGGTTACGATAATGATGAAATGGAAGTGTATTGTATTGTTGAGGGCGTATTTGCCGACAATGAGAGATATGACGTAATACGTGACGTTACAATCAATCGAATTGCAGAGGATTAAGGGGAATATTTGATTAACAGTATACTTATTGAAATTCGGGATAGTTTAAAGGTTATAGCGGACTGTTTACAAAAACATCCTAATTTTTCTATGGTTTCTACTGATAGCAGTTTAACTATGGGTGAGTGGTTAACACATTGGTATGATACATATAAGCTTGGCAAGCTAAAAAACAGTACATTGAGAAGTTATAAACAGCTTATATCTGATTATATAGAACCTGTTATCGGAGATATTCCTATCGATAAACTTGACGGTTTTAAAATACAACAGTTGCTTAATTCTATCGAAAAGGATAATTCAAGAGCAAAGGTTGGTGGGCTTATTCGTGCTTCGCTTGGAAAAGCGGTAAAATTACAAATGCTTTCTTATAACCCTTATCAAGCAGTTGAAATTCCTACTTCGAAAAGTAAACATTACAAGCCCCTTGATTTTAATATGCAAAATGCTGTATTGAAAGAACTTGAAAACCCTCGTTATTCTTGGGTTAATAAAATATATTTATCGGTTTTTTGGGTTTTGTGCTGTTGCGGTATGCGTATAGGTGAGTTTTTAGCTTTAGATTGGTACAAGGATATTGATTATACGGATATGGTTATAACGATTGATAAATCTTTAGATACTATATCTAATATGATTAGTTCGCCGAAAAGTGAAAGCGGATATAGACAAATTCCTTTTAGACCTATGTTAATACTGCATCTAAAACAGATTACCGACTATTACGCACAAGGACATAAATTAACTTATTATAGCATAAGGTTGCATTTCAAGCGTTTATATGAACGGCTTAACTATAAGGGTTATAACTTACATTCATTCCGTCATACTTTTATATCGCTATGCTATTACTGCGGTATGCGCGAAAAATACATACAACAATATGCGGGGCATTCCGATATTGATGTGACTTTGAATATTTACACACACATATTGAAAAAAGGCAACTCGCCATTGCTTGAATATATACGACAATTAAAAACAGATTTGCAATAGCCTTAATCAAAAAATTAAATTCGTTTTTAGATAATCGTATGGTCTATGGTGTCAAAAACTATTAAAAAAAGCCCGATTTTGCCACTTTTTTTAGCAAATTTGGGACTTTTTGGAGCTAGTGGGCGGATTCGAACCGCCGACCTGCTGATTACGAATC
>CALGIK010000282.1 GCA_937915515.1 uncultured Clostridia bacterium | reverse complement strand
TCGTAAAATATTACGAGTCGAGGACATCGCAAACGGAATTAAAGCGGCTTACGGCTGAACGTACCAAGACGCAAAAGGAAATCGACAACGCGGTTAATCTTATGATTTCGGGCGTTTCTGCTGACGTTGTAAAAACGCTTGACAAAAAAATCGTCGAGTTGACAGCTTTATTAAATGACCTTTCCGAACATCAAGCTAAAATCGAGTTGGAGCAAGGATTGAAAGTAACGCAAGCCGATATAATCGCTTTTGTTGCCGAATTTATAAAAGGCAATCCTCACGACAAGACATTTCAAAAGCGCATTATCGACAACCTTGTAAACGCGATGTACGTTTCCGACGACCGCGTCGTTCTATATTTCGCAATCAAAGGCGGCAAAGAGGTTGCCTTTATAGGCAAGGACGAAACAGACGCGGCAATAAATGACATTGACGCGGGAGCAAGTGTTCAAACTTTAACGCTCTTGCCCCGCCAATAGCGCTGACTTCGCTTATACTTGTCACAAAAAAACGGGGCATAACCACGCTTCTTTTATGCCTTCGTTTTGCTCGTCAGCTTTTTTGCTACAAAATTGGAACATCGAAATTGTGACGCATCGCTTTAAAAGCTCCGATATTCCGTCGCTAACGCTCCTTACAAATCCCATCTTCTCCGCCTCAAAAGCCAAATTCAAAATATTAATCCGGCTTTGGTTTTTTTTATCGATAATTCATTTTACAGATGATACGGTTAACAAAAGCTCTTAATTTGTATCAAGACAATCATACGCCATAGTGCCAAATAAGATTCTAATGTAGAATTAATTTATTATGACGCATACGATCCATATGCATATTTTTGGAGGACAATGAAAATTGTCCTTTTTTTTATAAAAAATTACTTGACACTGGAGTAGGTACAGGGTATACCCTATGTACAAATGGGAGGTTAATATGAAGATTGAAAAATTATTAGTTTTAGTTTTAATTTTAGCGGTGTTAATGTCTGTTTTTGCCGGTTGCAAA
>CALGIK010000281.1 GCA_937915515.1 uncultured Clostridia bacterium | reverse complement strand
CATATAAAAAATATTAATGATATTTTTAACAAGATGACGGCAAAAAGCACAAGACTGTTTGCCGTCATCTTGTTTAAAATATCATTAATATTTTTTATATGGCTGCTAAAAGTACTTAAGCTCTGTTGAATACTTTGCTCGTCGCCAATATCGCAGAATATTTCGTCAAATACGGCAATCTGCGTGTTTTCTTCGGTAGGAAGATACAATCCAACATACGCCATCAGACAAAATAATCCGACTGTTTTTAAACTGACGGTTTTGCCTCCCGTATTTGGACCCGTTATGATTACCATTTTTGCGATATCGCCAAAATTTATGCTTATCGGCATAACGGTTTTTTGGTCAAGCAAAGGATGTCTGCCCCTATTTATTTTAATAATACCCTTATTATTAATTTCGGGTCGGTTGCATTTATTTTTATGGGCGTAAATAGCTTTTGCATATACGCTGTCTATATAAGCTAATATTTGCTGATTTTTTATGAGATTATCGCTGATTTTACCTATCTCAGAGGTAAATGCGGCAATAATTTTGTCAATCTCTGCCTTTTCGGACAAGATAAGCTCTTTAAGCTGATTGTTTAAGTTGACGACAGCAAGAGGTTCAATAAAAACAGTGGCACCCGTCGATGACTGGTCATGAATAAGACCTTGAATATTGTTTTTATACTCCTGCTTGACAGGCAAGACATAACGATCATTACGAATGGTTACTATTGTATCCTGTAAATATTTAGCATAGGTACTTGATTTTATGATGCTGTTTAATTTATCTTTAATATCAAAATTAGCACGTTTGATTTTTTGTCTTAACACAAACAGCTCCGGACTGGCGTTGTCATTAAGCTCTTCTTCATTCAAAACGCAACGGTCAATTTCTTTCTCCAATTCATTATTTTGATAAATTCCGCTTGCATATGTTGTTAAATATTTTAAATTTTCATTTTCGACACCTAAAAACAAACTTGCCGCATGGCGGCTTGTTTTTAGCATACGAAAAACGCAAAGCAGTTC
>CALGIK010000280.1 GCA_937915515.1 uncultured Clostridia bacterium | reverse complement strand
GTAATCTTGTCAAACTCTTTATCCCAAGACAGTGTATGCCCCTCTTTGACGCAACAGCACCGGTATTTAGCAAAGAGGGGCATACACTGTCTTGGGATAAAGAGTTTGACAAGATTACCTCAAACTTAACGGTAAATGCAGTTTGGACAGTAAATACATATACAATAAGCTTTGAATCAAACGGCGGCGACACAGTCGCTGCCATTACTCAAGACTTTGGCAGCAGCTTAACTGCTCCCACTGTTCCGATGAAGGGCGACAAAACCTTTAAAGGATGGTATATTGATAACGGTACTTTCGAAAATAAGTATGAATTTACCACTATGGCGGCAAGCGATATTACTGTATATGCTAAATGGACTGTCAATTTGGAATTTTTATTTAATCAAAATAATGACTTATTTGACGACATTTGGGGAAGCTTAAACCTAAAAATGACTTACTATACCTCCCAGCAATTTGAAGAATTATCCGAAACCACATTTTTGGAGATTTATGGCATAGATACTATAACAAGCATAATTACGACGGGTACATATCCTGTTGCTTTTGAAATTGATGGCAACGTATTGCAGGCGCATGATATTCTTACACAAAGATATCCTACTATGAAGCTTATTATATTTGAAAATATAATAATTACGCAAAACTTTGCCGTAAATCAAATTTTTACAAATAATGCTGAAGAAAAGGAAGCAGATGTTTATTTTACCAAAGACGGTCAACGTCTTATTAGATTTTTGGCTGAAGTAACTGAATACGAAGTGCCTGACGGAGTCACGGTAATAGGAGAATATGCCTTTGGTTTTAACTCAACGCTCTCATCTGTAAATTTACCCGACAGCTTGACAAAAATTGAAGACAGCGCTTTTTTCTCTTGTATTCAGTTGGCTTCTGTCACCATGCCCGACAGCGTTAATTTTATAGGATATGAAGCGTTTAAAGACTGTAGGAGTTTGATTTCTGCTTTAATAGGCAACTCGGTGACGGTATTATCAGATTATGTATTTGCCTATTGCGGCAATTTAAATTGCGTAACTATCGGCAGCAGTGTTAAAAGTATCGGTATCTGTGCGTTTGTCTCGTGTGAAGGATTAACAGAAATCATTATACCCGACAGTGTGACGGTTATATGCGAGAGTGCATTTACGCAGTGCGAAAATCTTGAGAGCATAGAGTTCTCTGAAGGTTTGGTCACTATTGGTGAAAATGCTTTTATTAATTGTCGAGCTTTGACCTCTGTTACCATTCCTGAAAGCGTAGTCACCATCGATAAAAAGGCATTTTATGATTGTTATGGGCTTTTGACCATTGAATTTGCCCAAAACGGCAAGCTGTCTGCTATTGGCGAGAGTGCTTTTGAGTGGTGCGAAAATCTATTCTTTCAAGATTTTTGCACCACTCAAA
>CALGIK010000279.1 GCA_937915515.1 uncultured Clostridia bacterium | reverse complement strand
GCCGCCTGTCATTAAAAGCTTTTTTGCGACACGCTCATTTGCCTCCAAAACAGTGACATTTTTGCCGTCACGCGCCGCAACAATTGCCGCAGTAAGGCCGCTTGCGCCCCCTCCGATAATGATAACTTCCATTGTTTTATTATAGTATCTATTTGATAAAAAGTAAAATTATTTAGCGTTACAAAATTAAAAATGTTGGCAAAGTAAACTTTATAGATATAGAAGGATAAGAATAAAAAGCATTAAGCAAGATCAGGGTCGTTACGGTGTGTTTTTTCGTAAAAATCAAGATAATCGTCAATCTTTTGCATAGCCTCGGCAGCATCGCAAATTTTGTTTACGGCAGTTTTTTTGCCTTCAAGAGTTTTGTAAACGGAAAAAAAGTGCATCATCTCTTCGGATATATGAAAAGGCAAATCGTGAATAGATTTGTATACGTTAAAAGTCGGGTCGCCAAAAGGCACGGCAATTATTTTTTCGTCCAAAAAGTTTTGGTCTATCATGGCTATCATACCTATGGGATAACAGCGCACCAGACAATTTGTTTCGATTGCTTCGCTGCACAAAACCAAAACGTCTAAGTGGTCGCCGTCGGCGGCTAATGTTCTCGGAATAAGTCCGTAATTAGCAGGATAACGTGTAGCGGTATAAAGCACCCTGTCCAAAATAATATATCCTGTTTCCTTATCCAGTTCGTATTTCATTTTGCTGCCTTTGGTTATCTCGATAAGCGGAACAAAGTCTTCGGGTTTAATACGTTCTTTATTAATTTTGTCCAAAGCTGTCATAAAAAGCTCCTTTTTTTTAATATATTGTATAATAACTATTTTGTCAATAATTTAAGGCGATAAAGTGAAGAATAGGAGGACGGTGTGACTACGGTTGCAAAATTTGGCGGCAGTGTCTTAAGCGACGGCACATATTGGCAAAAAATACTAAAAATACTAAGCCAAAACGAAAACAGGCGCGCCGTAGTAGTTTCGGCTTTAGGCAGACGTTTTTTTGGCGATATTAAAGTAACCGATTTGCTTATTGATTTTTTTAATGCGCCGACAAACAAAAAAATCAATAAGCAAATCGGT
>CALGIK010000278.1 GCA_937915515.1 uncultured Clostridia bacterium | reverse complement strand
GTAGTTTTACAAAAGTCTTTTATCATACCAAAATTGTCTATATGTGAAAAAGCCGATTGTCTTATCGATTTTTCGCATATAGACAATTTTGGTATGATAAAAGACTTTTGTAAAACTACCTCCACGCCTGCTGTTTTAGCTACAACGGGGTATGACGAGGAGACAGAAAAAGCGGTGGAGGAATTATCAAAAAGCGTGCCAGTGTTAAGGAGCGCAAATTTCAGTATCGGCATTAATGTTATTAATTTGGCGCTGAAGGAAGTTTTGCCCAAACTTAGCGATTTTGACGTCGAAATAGTCGAAACTCATCACAATTTAAAGCAAGACAGCCCCAGCGGCACCGCGATAAAATTTGCAAAAACAATTAAGGAAGTACGGCCAAACTCCAACTTTGTGTACTGCCGTCAAGGCAACGGCAAAAGAGACGTAAACGATGTGGGGATTTTCAGCATAAGGGGTGGTTCGGAAACGGGACGTCATGAGATTATGTTTTTTGGCAAGGAAGAAAGTATTTTTATCACTCATACGGCGCAGAGCAAAACGGTATTTGCGGCGGGAGCGTTAAGGGCGGCACAGTGGCTGATTGATAAGCCAAACGGCTTGTACGATTTTGACAATTGTTTGAGGTAAAAAATGGATAGCCAGCAAATTATACAATATATTGCAAATTCTAAGCGTAAAACTCCCGTTAAGGCTTATTTGCGTTTATCCAAAAGTTTAAATTTTAAAGATTGCGCCGTCTTTGGAAACGATGACTTAACCGTAGTGTTTGGCGACAAAGACGATATTTTGCCCGTTTTGGAGCAGAACAGCGGTGCAGTTTTAGAAAAACATTTTGAAGTAACTTGTTTAAACAGTGCCGTGCCATTAGCCGATTTAATACAATACAATGCCCGTATAGAGCCTTTTGCTGTTATCAGAGAAAAAGTCACAATAGGCATAAACGCGGTTATAATGATGGGCGCAGTCGTTAACATTGGCGCTTGCATTGGCGAAAAAACAATGATAGATATGAATGCCGTAATAGGCGGCAGGGCGGAAATAGGGAAAAACTGCCATATCGGCGCAGGGGCGGTGGTTGCCGGAGTAATCGAGCCGAGTAGCGCTAAACCCGTCATAATAGGCGATTTTGTTACGGTAGGCGCAAACGCTGTTATTTTGGAAGGAATTTCCGTAGGAGACAACGCCGTAGTGGCGGCGGGAGCAGTAGTGACGGAGGACGTGCCTAATTATGCGGTTGTTGCCGGGGTGCCTGCAAGATTTATCAAATACGTTGACGAAAAGACACGTCAAAAAACAAATTTAGTCGAGGGCTTGCGCAATTTGGAGGCAAAATGAGTAAAAATCTTGCAATAGTGGGAGCAACAGGGCTCGTCGGGCGCACTTTTATAAAAGTGATTGAAGAATATAATCTGAAATTCGATAATATAATTTTGCTTGCTTCTAAAAAGAGCCAGGGAAAAGAGCTGGAGTTTTTTGATAAAAAAATTAAGGTGCAGGAGCTAACGGAAAATTCCTTTACAGACATAGATATTGCGCTGTTTAGCGCAGGCAGCGAAGTAAGCCGTATTTATGCGCCGATAGCTAAAACTTGCGGTGCAACGGTAATCGACAACAGCAGTTTTTTCAGAATGTACTTTAACGTGCCGCTTGTTGTGCCGGAAATTAATTTAGAAGATATAGGCAGCGCTAAACTTATTGCAAACCCCAATTGTTCGACAATAACCGCCGTTATAGCGTTAAACGCTATTAAACATTTAGGGCTGTCGTCGGTCAGATATACTACCTTCCAGGCGGTAAGCGGCGCAGGGCAAAAAGGCTTAACGGATTTAAACAATACTCTAAGCGGTAAAAAGGCGTTATATTTTAATGCGGATATAAGCAAAACGTGTATTCCGCAAATTGATGATTTTACCGACGGCGGCTACACAAAGGAAGAAGTCAAAATGGCAAACGAAACAAGAAAGATACTGCATATGCCCCATTTAAAAGTATCGTCGACTTGCGTAAGAGTGCCTGTGCCAAACAGCCACGCTGTTGCCGTTGCTGTCGAACTAAGTAACCGTTTTGATTTAGAAGATGTTTACAATGCGTTTTTTAATGCAAAGGGATTAAATGTCATTGATGAGCCGCAAAAAAGACTTTACCCGTTATCGACAATTGCTAACGGCAGTGATTTAACCTACGTTGGACGCATACGCCGTG
>CALGIK010000277.1 GCA_937915515.1 uncultured Clostridia bacterium | reverse complement strand
GATACTATTTTTATACTTCAGATAAAATAAAATCGTTTATTAATTCGACGGACGATTACAATTTTTGGGACAGCGACAGGATACCTGTTAAGGATATTTGTATTATAGGACGTGAGTTGTTTATTTTGTGTGATTATCTTTCTGAAAAAGAAAATAACAGTTATTATTCCCAACCCCGTATCAAAAAATATCAACTGTCAGAAACTACTCCTGCTCAATCCCTCATTCTAATAACAGCATGGGAGATTGGAGCAAGCAAAGTTAATTACACTCCGCCTGTTTACCGACTTGACAAAATTAAGGTGGCAAAGGTTAATGGTTATCCCTCTAACGTAGTTTACACTTTTGCCGACAATGACAGTTACAATCCTATCGAAAAAAACAAATTGGCAATTGACGACACAATTTTGGTGTTGGGCGAAACCGAGGGATTTTTGTTTATATGTTTAGAGGGCTGTTTTGGATGGATACCCAACAGCAATAAAATAGATTACGATACGTCCGCAACAAGTTATGACCAAAAAGCCGTGACGGTGTTAAACGCTAAATTGTATACCTTGCCCTTTAAAAAGGACGAGTTTTTTACTCAACAGAGTTTACAAAAAGATACTGAAGTTACTGTAAAAGCAAAATTAAACGGTTATATTCTTATTGCTTATCAAACAGAAGAAGATATTTCTTATAGTTTCTGCGCCGAAACCTGTATAGGAGCATATAGGGAAGAGACAGTTTACACGACATATTTACGCAAAAAAGCTAATCCTAAAGCAGGCAAAAAAATTGCATTGTACTTAAATAATAAGCTTTTTGACGAGAAGAACAACTTTGTTACAGATCAAAACCAAAAACAAGTCTTGATAAAAAGCGGTGCGGAAGTCAGGTTATACGAAACAGACAACAACGGCGTTTGTCTTATAGGCGTTTTTTCCGACAACGTATTAGTAAAAGGATATATCGAAAATGAAAAACTGCTTATTGACATCAATAAGGGATTGACCAATGCGCAAGTGCTTGCGCTTGCTTTATTTGCTATCGTAGTTTTGGTTATCATTTTTGTAATAATTATAAGGATACGCGCAAAGAAACTTATACAGCAAAACAGTAAGGAAGAATAAAGTTAAATTTGTTATGCATTTTGAATGTTATTTTAAAAAGTTTAACAACACTTCCAAATAAAAAATTTGAAAGTGTTGTTTTTTTAAAAATTATTATAAGCTTGCTTCGTACGCCGCACCGTCATCATAACCGACAATCCTTTGTGCGTCTACGTCTGCCGCTTCTTCCCTGACTACCATTATTTTACTGACCGATACTTCGTAAGCAGTTTTTGTTATGACCTCTGCATCGTTAATCTTTTTTTGATAATCTCTGCTCTGAAGTCTGCCCTTAATTTTAACTTCCTGACCTATCGGTAAAAATTTTACAAAGCGCGCGTTACGCCCCCATGCGATTGCCGGTATGTAATCGCTTTTGTTGTAAGCACGGTTTACGGCTAAAAGCAAATCGCATATCTCACGGTTAAAGGGCGTCGTCCTAAAAATGGGCTGTTTGCACAAAAAACCGCTAAGCTCAATGGAATTAGGATTATACGAAGGGTCTGCTTCGTAGAGTTCCCTTACAAAAACCGAAAGTAAAAGTTTGCTTTTACCGTCCATCAGTTTGTTGTAACTGCGCAGCTGTCCTTTTAAAGATATTTGCTTGCCCACACATAGGGGGAAAGCGCATGTAAGCCTTTCGCTAACAGTAAGCGGCAGCAAATCGTAAGCGTCGCTTAACCTTTTGACCTTTAACAGCACTTCGTAAAAGGCTTCGCCGAATACTTCATGTGAGTAAGTCGGTTGATCAAAAACTTCTCCCGTTAGTGTCACCTTGTTTGATTCCTCATAAGATTGCCTTGTAGCGTACATAAAAATTTCCTCCTTTTGTTAAGACGTCAACTGACGTGTGTTTTATTATTAATTTGTTTGCCGCTATGGTCTATATAATAATCGTTATAGAACAGCATTTCGTCCACCCTAACTGGGACTAATTTTTTGTCTAACAGTCCCCTGATTATCACCGGCAGTGCTTCAACTATGTGATCGCTGTTGTTATGACACAAAATTATGTCGCCCGACTTTGCTTTTAATATCCTTTCTGCAATCTGTAATGCAGACAGACCTTTCCAATCCAAGCTGTCTACGCTCCATTGAATTGTAAAAAGTCCTAAACTGTCTGCCGTCTCGATAAGGTTGTTGCTGTAATCGCCGAAGGGAGGTCTAAAAAGCTTTACGGTGCCCCCTGTGTTGTCGGTAATTTTTTTTACGCTGCTTGTTAATTCGGAACTTATTTTTTGTACTGATAAAGACCCCATTTTTGGGTGAGTCTCGCTGTGCGTGCCTATCGCATGCCCTCTGTCGGCAATTTCCTTAACAAGATGCGGATATTTATCACACCAAAAACCTACGAGAAAAAAAGTCACTTTTATGCCGAACTCGTCGCATATATCCATTATCTTGGTCGTCTTATCTGCGCCCCAGGCTGCGTCAAAAGTAAGCGCTACTTTGTTGTCGTCCCGTTGAACGCAATAAATGGGTATTTTACGGTTTGCCATAACCAAAGCAATAGGACCGAGATTTAAAACCAGCAGCAATACTAAACATATGGTCAATAAAAGCGCTAAACTGCCAATTTTAGAAATTTTTTTTGTATGTTTTGTGCCCTTAATGTAATTTTTAGTAATTACATCTTGTGGGATTTCTGACATAATTGTACCTCAAAACCTTCTGTTTAAAATTGTAAGCTTTGGACTTGTTTTGTCGAATAACGCCTTGTTTTTGATTATGCTGATAATGCCCTGTTACGTTTTATTCTATTTTGCACACAGGTAAAAAATGCTAAAATAGCGTAATAATCAGATAAATCAAATATTGTTAAAACAATAACCGGCGTAAAAATAAGCGTTTTTTTGCATAAAAAAACTGTCTTTATTCAGACAGTTTTTGATACTTATTGTTTTATTTAAAAAAAATTTATAATGATGTTTTTACGGGATATACATTTTTTGTGCGTTTTATGCGGTTTGCCTTTGCCGGTACGAGATTCGATGTTTATTTCGTCGGTGTTTACAATGAGAGTCGATGCCGCATCCATTAATGCAAGGTCATAGGGCAAAGTAACATAGCCGCCCCAAAGTACGCTCTTGCCGTTGTCGGAAAAACTAATAATCTTTACGCCTTTGCGGTAACGTGACATAGTTTCCAGTTCGCTTGCTACAACCCTTTTTAAATATCCTTTGTCGGAAACGACGATTATTTCGCCTTCGGAATTTATTTGTCCTGCAAAAACAATATTGTCACCTTCGTTTAACATCATCCCCTTAACTCCGCCTGATACCCTGCCTTGCTCTGGTATGTCGGCATTAGAAAAGTTAAGACACATACCTTGTTTTGTTATAAAAAGTACCGTAGCGTCAGCAATATATTCCTCCACATTGATAAGCTCGTCGTCGTCACGGATTTTTGCCGCATTAAAGGAAGTTTTTTGCAAACCGTATTCGCTCCAATCGCTGAGTTTAACCATACCGTTTTTTGTATAAAAAAGCAGTTTGCCTTTTGGCGGCTGATCGTTGTAACTAAATACACATACAGGGATTTCGCCTGCCGCTTCGGCAAAAATTTTGTCTATCGGCACGCCGTTGTCACGGAATTTTGTTTCGGTGAGTTTGTCGGCTGTGGTCTGGAAACAATTGCCTTTATTTGTAAAAAACAAAACTTTGCTTGTACTTAAAGCCGCCGCAAAATCGACGTGAAGTGCGCCAGCCGTAGTTTTTTCGCTTGCATCCTTAATGGACATATTAAAGTTTTTGGCAGGAATGCACTTAACGGTTTTTTCGCCCGTCAATCCTATTACATAATTTTCGACAGGCTTCTCGTCTGTTTCGCTGGGGATGCTTATTTCCTCCGCACTGTTTACAATTGTAGTGCGTCTTTCGTCTTTATATATTCTTTTAATTGCCGTAAGCTCTGATTTTAATACTTCGTTTAGCGTTTGTTTGCTGTTAAGTATCTTATTAAGTTCATTAATCTGCGCTTTGATTGCGGCAAGCTCCTCCTGTAATTTTGTAACTTCAAGCTTAGTCAGCCGTGCTAATTTTAATTCGAGTATGGCATCCGCCTGTATTTCGCTTAAATCGAAACGTGCACGCAAGTTACTGCGGGCGTCGCTTACCGATGAAGATGTCTTGATAATTTTAACCACTTCGTCAATGTTGGCAACGGCAACAATCAACCCTTCCAAAATATGCGCCCGCTCTTTGGCTTTTTTAAGCTGATACTTGGTACGATTGGTGATTATGCGTTTTTGGTAATCGGTATAATAAGCTATAATATCCAACAATCCCATTTGCTGCGGCTTGCCGTCGGCAATGGCGACTATGTTTACGCCAAAAGTGCATTGAAGATTGGTATACTTAAATAAAACTTCCAAAATCTGTTTGGGGTCGTAATCCTTTTTTACGGTAATTACAGCACGCATACCTTCCTTATCCGATTCGTCCGTTATGTCGCTGATACCCGCTAAAAGTTCCTTCTTATCTTCCTTTAACGCTAAAATTTTTGTCAATAAATCGGCTTTGTTTACTTGATAAGGCAACTCTGTAATTACAATATTTTTTTTGTCGTTGGCGGCTACTTCGATGTGTACTTTTGCACGCATAATAAGTTTGCCTCTGCCTGTTTCGTAAACCTGATTAAGTTCTTGCGCTATGACAAAACCGCCCGTTGGAAAATCCGGACCTTTTACGATTTTTGTCATATCTTTAAGTTTAATATTACGGTTGTCGATATAAGCTATTACCCCGTCAATAACTTCGCTTAAATTGTGCGGCGGAATATTGGTGGCTAAACCTACCGCAATACCCGTTGCTCCATTGACAAGCAAATTGGGGAAACGACCCGGCAACATATCCGGCTCTAATAATTTGTCGTCATAATTTCTGCTGAAGGAAACAGTCTCGCTGTCTATATCACGCAAAAGTTCTAAAGCAAGCGGCGTAAGACGTGCTTCGGTATAACGCATTGCGGCTGCGCCGTCACCGTCAATACTGCCAAAGTTGCCCTGTCCGTCAACAAGAGTGCGCCGCATATTAAAGTTTTGCGCTAACCTGACCATTGCATCATAAACGGAAGTATCACCGTGCGGATGGTATTTTGCCAAACATTCCCCCACAACTGCGGCGCTTTTTCGGTAGGGCTTGTCCGGCGTTAGACCTAAATTGTACATCGCATATAAAATACGCCGTTGAACAGGTTTTAAGCCGTCTTCCACACGGGGCAGCGCTCGGTCAAGAATAACGTATTCAGCGTAAGGCATCATGCTGTCACGCAAAACCTCTTCCATATTTTTTACAATTAAGTTACTGCCGTCGGAAAGTTTTGCCGTCTCGTTTATTTTAATCTCCATTTGTTCCATTATTTTTGTCCTTCCTTAATTGCATATTCGTTGTAAATCTCGTCAGTTTGTTTGTTGAAATCGGCGTTTTCGATAATATAGGCTTTGCGTGCTTCGACTATATCGCCCATAAGAGTGGTAATAAGCCTTTCCGCTTCTGCGGCGTCTTCGACTGTGACACGCATTAATGTGCGTGTTTCGGGGTTTAGAGTTGTTTCCCACAGTTGAGAGGGATTCATTTCGCCTAAGCCTTTGTAACGCTGCAAAATATAACCTTTGCCTATTTCGTTTATGCAATCGATTAATTCTTTATCGTCATATGCGTAAAGTGTCTTATTTTTTTTGGAGACCTTATATAAAGGAGGCATACCTATATAAATGTGACCTTCGACTAACAATTCCTTCATATAGCGGTAAAAGAATGTAAGCAGTATACACCTTATGTGAGCGCCGTCTTGGTCTGCGTCGGACAGGATAATAACCTTGTCGTATTTTAGGGCGGTTATGTCAAACTCCTCTCCTATGCCTGTGTCAAGGGCAGAAATAATGCTTCTTATTTCCTCATTAGCCAAAACCTGATCAACACGCTTTTTTTCGGCGTTTAAAGGCTTGCCTCTTAACGGCAAAATGCCCTGAAATTTACGTGAGCGTGCTTGCTTGGCGCTGCCGCCTGCGCTGTCGCCTTCGACAATAAACAGCTCGTTATTTGCATAGTCCTTACTTGTGCAGGCGCATAGCTTGCCCACTAAATTTGCGTTGTAAATGGTGTTTTTTTGACGGGTAATTTCCTT
>CALGIK010000276.1 GCA_937915515.1 uncultured Clostridia bacterium | reverse complement strand
AGCCGATAAAGATAATTAAGAGCCTGTTTGAAAACGGCTCTTTAATTTTTGACAGCAAGAACTTATTACTGCCGTACTGTTTTTACAATTTAAAAGTACGGCAAGACGCAAACAACAACCTCTCGCCACACAAAGCAAAATCAACAGGGCATATCGACGGGTGTATCGGTGTTTTTAATAGTTTTGTGGCGTATCAACGCGCAAAGGAGCTTGACGACTACAAAACGGCATTAGCGGACTTATTTGTAATTTAGGAGCAATTATGGGAATATTAGATATTTTTAAAAGGCGTAATCCGAGACGGAAAGAATTACGGACGATAGTTAAAACGGTATACGGCGGGAATATAAATTTGTTTGCACGCAGTTACGCAGATAACATTTACAGCATACCCGAAGTGCGGACAGCGATTGAGTGCTTTTCTGATATTTTTAGTACAATCCCGATGTACTTTGAACGAATGGATAAAAATGGCAACATCACGTATTTTGAGACGTCCGAATCAAGGGTGATTACGCTCAAGCCTAACCCGCTGCAAAATGCGGCGCAATTTTGGAAAAATGTAATCACGCAGTTGATGCTTGACAACAACGTATTTATAGAGCCTATTTTTGACACAATGACAGGCAATCTTAGGCAGTTATACGTTTTGCCACGTAGTCATTTTCAATTTTTACTGGACGGCGACATTGCAAAAGTCAGATTTGCAAGCACTGGCAAGACTTATAACTTAGACAGGTTAATATACCTCAACCGCTTCGCAAGTTTGACAGGCGGAGCGCAAAACAATTTAGGGCTATACGAGACGGTGATACAAGCATTAGCACAGCAGGCAATACACGTTGCCGACCCACGGAAACCTCGAGCATTTTTAACGGGCAAAACCGGGACAAGCGGCAACTTAAAGCCTGAAGACAAAAAAGGCACGATGCACGATGTTAAAGCTAACATGGACAATAACATCAACGGTATATTTTTTCTCGATGGACAGTGGTCAATCAA
>CALGIK010000275.1 GCA_937915515.1 uncultured Clostridia bacterium | reverse complement strand
AATGACCTTTACAATAGATTTATCCCCGGGGGCTGTATACATAAAATCCAGCATTACAGATTCTATTATTGACCTGAGTCCTCTTGCGCCGGTTTTTAATTCTATAGATTTTTCGGCGACGGCCTTTAAAGCATCCTTACTGAATTCCAAATCGATATTGTCCATTTTAAGCAATTTGATATACTGTTTTACAAGACTGTTGTGCGGTTCGGTCAATATCTTTACCAACGCATCTTCATCTAACGGCGACAATCCCACAGATATAGGCAAACGTCCCACAAACTCGGGGATAAGTCCGTATTTGATAAAGTCCTGCGGCTGAATATGCTCCATAAGGTCCGCCATATCAGTATCTTCCGACGGTCTTATGGCGTTGCCAAATCCTAATGTGCCTTTTTCCATGCGTTTGGAAACAATTTTGTCAAGACCTACAAATGCTCCGCCGCAGATAAAAAGTATATCAGTAGTGTCGATAGTAATAAATTCCTGCTGAGGATGCTTGCGTCCCCCTTGCGGAGGTACATTCGAAACAGTGCCTTCCAAAATTTTAAGCAATGCCTGCTGTACGCCCTCTCCCGACACGTCACGGGTAATGGATACATTTTCGCCTTTTTTGGCAATTTTATCAATTTCGTCAATATAAACTATACCCTTCTGCGCTCTTTCAACGTCAAAGTCAGCGTTTTGAATAAGTTTTAACAAAATGTTCTCGACATCTTCGCCTACATAACCCGCTTCGGTTATCGTTGTGGCGTCGGCTACGGCAAAGGGAACATTCAACGTCCTTGCCAAAGTTTTTGCAAGGAGAGTTTTTCCGCTGCCTGTGGGACCAAGCATAAGAATATTGCTTTTTTCCAGCTCAACATCGTCATTTTCTTTTTTATTGAAAACTCTTTTATAATGGTTGTATACGGCAACGGATAATGTTTTTTTGGCAGGGTCCTGACCTATAACGTATTTGTCCAACTCCATTTTAATTTCTTCAGGAGTGGGCAATTTCATTTCGAGATCGATTTTGTTTTTTTCCGCATCCTGCTTTAATATTTCGTTGCAAATATCAACGCACTCATCGCAAATGCAAAAATCGCCCGGTCCGTTAATCAGTTTGCCGATTTGTGATTTCGGTTTGCCGCAAAATGAGCAGCGCTGCTCTTTATTTATGCTATCTTTTTCGAAATACTCCATAAATACTAACCCTTTCTGTCATAAAATATTTTGTCGATGAGTCCGTAAGAAAGACCGTCTTCAGCTGTCAAATAATAATCTCTGTCGGTGTCAATTCTAACTTTCTCAATACTCTGATTGGTATTTTTTGCTAAAATACGGTTTATTTTTTCCTTTGTCTTTAATATTTGAGCGGTAGCGATTTCAATATCGCTTGCCTGCCCTTTTGCGCCGCCTATAGGCTGATGAATCATAATTTCACTGCTTGGCAAACTGTAGCGTTTCCCTTTTGTGCCGCTGCTTAATATCACCGCTCCCATGCTTGCCGCCATGCCGATACATATGGTAGCAACATCGCACTTAATATATTGCATGGTATCATAAATAGCCATTCCCGCTGTAACCTCGCCTCCGGGGCTATTTATGTAGAGGCTTATATCTTTATCCGGGTCTTTTCCTTCCAGATAAATTAATTGCGCC
>CALGIK010000274.1 GCA_937915515.1 uncultured Clostridia bacterium | reverse complement strand
TCGGAAAAGAAAAAAGGCTTTATTTTAAACACTTTAATAAGATTATACGTTGATTATACCATAAATACGTACCGTTACAAGAATACTCATCACACAAAACTGCCTGTCTTAATGGCCTATTTACGAAAATTTCCATTGCAACGGTTTTTTCACTACGAAAATTTACCTTCTCGGGACACCCGAGAAGGTAAACACTAAACTCGTTATACTAACTTACACCCCAACATTTGACAAAGAGCCATTAGTTTTTGAGATTCCTCTTTTTGTTTAATGATTTGTCTAATACGTATTAAGCGACATGGTAAATTTAATTGTGATTTCTTCGGACATTTCGTCAAATATCCACGTTAAATCAACATAATAGGTACGTATAATATCTTCTTGTATATCTTCGGGATAAAGATAAATGTAACCAAATACTTCCCCGTCAATATAAATCGTAAGCTCTATTTCGTCGTATATTGCGGTACCCGGGTTGACTGCCGTCTCAAACCAAATCCCCGTTTTGTCCACAGGCACATCAACGGCTTTCTGTTGGTCAACCGACAATAAGCAAGCAAACCATTCCTCCGAGCCGTCGCGACGCGGCTCCTCCGACCATTTTGCATAATACGTCACCGTTGTGCCATACGGGTTTTCCTGAGGTAAACTTATTTCTTCCTGCCAAACGCCCTCGTCACTGTACCAGCCCGCAAAGTACATTGTGCCTTCGCCTTCCCATGGGGGTATGGGATATTGTAGCAGTTTTTTGGCTTTGACGATCTTAGTTGCGCCCTGGCTTATAAACGCGTACATGGTAACGGCGGCGTCGGAATAATCGCTGCAGTCGATATAATCGCCGTAATTGTCGGTATACTCGTTAAGCCATTCGTAATACGCTTCGTAGCTTGCTTCCGGTACTTTTATTATCTGCTTAGAAAGGTCGTCGACATCAAAAAGCTGGTATCCAAACTTCGCAGAATTAATTAAATCCGTTACATCAAAAGGCGTATCCGCCTTGAATTCTATTGATTCAAGTACTGCGCAATAGGCAAAAGACGATAAATCGACTCTTATGACCGTCGAAGAAAAACTGATTTCATTAATCTTACTGCCGTAAAACGCATCGGGCAATATCTCTTTTAAGCCCTCGTTTGTTTCCACACTAATCAGTTTTTCGTTGAAGCAAAAGGCAGAGTTCAATATTTTTTTCAACGGCGGAAGGCAATAGGTAAGCCGTGCCCTCTTTGGCTGTGGGATAACAAACCAGTTCCGTTTTGCCTTTGCTGTATAAAATTCCCTCCTCCCCCTCAAAGTGCGCGTTACCCGCGGCAACCGTAATCTCCGCTATATTGTAAGCGGCAAGCGCGTATTCGCCTATTATTTCAACCGACGGCAAATGTGATGCTCTCCAAAAAGCTTCCGGAAAATACCGGGCTGATATCGGTCCAATAAGAACCCTTGCTTATGTTGCCGATGCCTAATATTTCGACGCTTACCGGTATGGTAATACTCGTAATGCTGCTCCACATAAACAGCCCGCCGGGCAGTTCCTTTACTCCTTCGGGAATAGTGACTGTTTTCAGATTTCGGGTGTACTCAAATGCAAATTCGTAAAATTCGCGCACTGAAGCGGGTATGTCGTAATGGACAGGCTCCTGCGCCGCTGCATAATAAATAAACACGTCGCCGTTTTTGCCGTCGGCTAATTTTATGTTGCTTGCTTCTTTTTTGATTAAGGTATTGCTTTCGCACAGAAATTTTCCGTCGTTGCTAAGGACCGCGCCGCCGGCGAATTTTAGATTTTTTAAGCTCGTTAATTCTATAAACGCTTCAGTAGACACGTGTTTTAATGTAGTGTCTAACGTCAGGTCGGTTAGACTCCAACAAGCGGTAAACGTACCGAAGCCTATGTACTCGATTCCTTTTAAGTTAATGCTTTTAAACTGGTCGCAGAAGGCAAACACACCTTCCGCGAAGGAAGCGTCTAAAACATAGCCGAGAATGCTGATGTCGTCGCCGTCGGCAAGCTTTTTGATACTGCCGCCATTATTGACCGTCGTCAGCGAAAAGCAATGGGAAAACGCGCCCGCGCCTATTTCCTCAATGTCCCCCAAAATCGTAAGCGTATTCAACGTCTCACTCCAAGACATAATGTTGGGGTAAATATATTTTACGCTTTTAACTACCGTAAGCTCCGTAAGTTCTCTGTAGGTATGTATCAAAACGGTTTTGTCTTTGTTATAAAGCTCGCTATCAGAAGCGCTGAAGCATTCATTTTCCTCCGATACTTCCCATGCTTTTATTAGGCTGTTCCTAATGGCAAACTTATCGATTTCCCTAAGC
>CALGIK010000273.1 GCA_937915515.1 uncultured Clostridia bacterium | reverse complement strand
GGGGCGCTTAAAATCAAAAAACAATACAATACCGCCGCCCGCTTCGATAGTACTGCAGTTTAATTTTGCGGCAAAATCCTTAATATACTGTTTTGTTTTTTTCTCCTCAAATCCTATTTCAGCAATTTGGTGTAAATCTCGACGGATTTTAGTTAACAATTCAACGTATTTATTTTTCATAATTCCCTAAAAAGCTTTTGATATAAAGCTTTTGTAATAGTCTCATAATAATCGTTGGCTACTCCTAAAATCAGATTTAATCTGTCGGGGCTTTGCAAAACAGTGATCGCCTGCGCGCCTTTTTCCTCCACGCACTCAAATATTTTGCGTATGACAAAAGCGTTTAAGCGTCCGACGATTGCCAAAAGGCTTATGTTTTTTGTAACCGTAACAACGGCTTTAAGTTTTTTTTGTAAACTGACGCAAATATATTCCTCTTTGCCTATTACGTCGGCTTCCTTTACAATAATGCTAAGTCCGTCAATATTAGTCGGTATATGCTCGATATTTATTCCTAACGAAAAAAATAATTTTAAAGCTTTATGAATAAATCCGATTTGTCCCGACATTTGCGGCAGCCAGATATTAAACGCCAAAAAACCTTTTGTACCTGCAATGCCGATCACTCCGTCAGCGTCCTTGTGTTCTATAAGCGTACCTTCGTTTTGAGGGCAAAAGCTGTTTTTTATCTGTATCGGTATGCCTGCTTTCATAGCAGGCAATACGCTCGATTCGTGCATTACGACAGCGCCGCTGTATGATAATTCTCTAAGCTGTTTATAGCTGAGTTTTTTTATGGTATCGGGACTAATTACGATTTTTGGGTTTGCAGCCAAAATTCCGTCAACATCAGTCCAGTTTTGATATAAATCTGCTTTGATAGCCGCCGCAACTACGCTGCCGCTTATGTCGCTGCCGCCTCGGTCAAAAAGAGTGATTGAGCCGGCGGACGTAGCGCCGTAAAAACCCGTCAGCACAATATTTTTGTTTTTGCTTAATACCGCATGCAAGTTATCGGCTGTTTTTTTCATGTCGATGCTGCCGTCGTAGTCAAAAATAACATTATCGGCAGAATCGACAAAAGTATAATTAATGTGTTCTGCCAGCAATAAAGCCGTAAAATATTCGCCTCGGCTGATTACGTATGCTTCGTCGCTGTTTTTATTGATTTGCGATTTAAAGGTTTGCAGTAAAGCCGCTATATCGGTTTTCAGATTCAACTCTTTTTTTATATCATAAAACCTTTGGCAAAAATTGAGCCAAAGCGTTTCATAATCTATGCCGTGACGCACATGCGCCAAAACCGTATATAAAACGTCCGTTGCCTTAAAATCGTCGGCATAGCCTTTGCGTTTGCCGTATGCACTGGTTACAACCACGCTTATATCGTTTTGCAGCGCAATGTTTTTTACCCTGTTAAAGCCGTCGGCGTCGGCTACGCTGCTGCCGCCGAATTTTGCCACTATCTTCATAATATCCACTTATGTTTTATTACTTATCAAATATTGCGCTATCTGCACCGCATTGCTTGCCGCACCTTTACGCAAATTGTCGGCGACGCAATAAAAAAGCAATCCGTTTTGCGACGCCGTGTCACGGCGTATGCAGATCGGAAGAGCGTCG
>CALGIK010000272.1 GCA_937915515.1 uncultured Clostridia bacterium | reverse complement strand
GTGGATAAGCATGTCCGAAGATGCCGACAAGCTTTCCTACGAATGGAATGCCGATATGGTATTTGAAGAAAATACTACGCTCTTTGCACTTTGGCAAACTGCAAGCACAGGTTCTAAGCTGCCTGCACCCATAGTCAATGTTAATTCAACTTCAATCAGATGGAATTCCATTTTTGGCGCTAACGGTTACAAACTCGAAATAAGCGGCCCCAACGGATATGAGTTAACCAAAACAGTAACTCCCACTATTGAAACTTTAGAATTTTCACAGCTTCCTGCCGGAGATTACGACATTAAGGTGACAGCATTGTCCTCTACAGAAGATAACAATTCGCAGACTACGATAAGATTATACAAAAACAAAGCATTGGCAAGAGTATCGCTCTTTAACGTAATCGGCACAACGCTTCTGTTTAACGAAGTCAAAAATGCGACAAAGTACACGATAGCAATTGATTGCGGAGACAAATTACATAATCATGACGCTTTCGACAACGGCAATTCAACTTTCTATAATTTCGCTAATTGTCCTATGCAGTCAGGCGGAATCAAATTTGTTGTCAAAGCATATGCCGACGGTTATGCGACTTCCGAGTCAACCGTATTTAACTACAATAAGGTTTTGTCCCCCGTATCCAACTTTTATTTAGTTGAAAGTACACAAACCTTAATGTGGCAAGCGGTACAAAATGCTTCAAATTATATTGTTTCTGTCAAGAGCGGAAACGGTGTAGCGGAAGAAATTTTTGATATCGGCAACAAAACAAGCTTTAGCCTTAAGGAATACAGCATGCGCGACGGCGGAATTGAGATTAAAGTTTATCCGATGACAAAAGGCTGGAATAGCCCTGCGTCTTCAACATTTACTTATCATAAAACAACTCCCGCAGCACCGCGTAATATCACTTTTAACATAGTGACTGTTAGCTGGACAGCGGTAGAAGGTGCGACAAGCTACGAGATCAGGATAAATGATCAAATATTTACTTCTGATAGCAACAGCTTTGCTCTGCCTGATACATTGACGCTGACTCCCAATACCGATTATGAACTCACGGTAAGAACAAGCGTTGACGCTAATAAATCCTTATGGAGCGAATCTATCATAATAAGAGATTCAATGTATCAAACTCTTACTTATTCTAATGGCGTTGTATCATGGAAGAACGTAAAAGAGGCTACACTTTATGAAGTAAAGGTTAATGATAACACGTTGTTTTTAATAGATGACGTAAACTACGCTAACATAGTCCTTGATAAAGCAGGGATAAACACAATTTATGTCAGAGCATACGATGGTATCATTTACTCAAATGAAGCTACTATCGAAGTATATGCTCATGCCATAGACTTTTACAGTAACGGCGGTACAAGCGTCAACTCTTTATATAAAGCAGTGGGCGACAGTATTGGTATACTCCCCACAACCACCAGAGATGGCTATGACTTTATGGGTTGGTATACTTCAATAGGCGGCGCAGCAAGCAACGGTTTAAGGTATACTGACACTGTCTTTGCCGAAAACGGTGATATAACGCTTTACGCTTACTATTTGCCCAAGACTTATACCATTGCTTATGACGGCAGCGAAGAGACAGAAAGCATTACTTACGGCAACCGTTATAAATTAAATGTTCCTGTATCTAATGACGGAACCATATTTGTAGGATGGTATAGCGCAATAAACGGCGGCGGCGTCAAGCTTACAGATGACACAGGCAAGAGCCTTTCGATGTGGAATATTGCAAATAATACAACCATCTACGCATTTTGGAAGTCAGCTCTTACTTACACATTAATTAAAAACGACACCGAGTATTCGGTCAAAAAAGCCGCAGATATAAATTTAGTGACTACGCTGTCTATACCTTCAGTTTACGATGGCAAGCCCGTTTCGGAAATTTATACAGAGGCTTTTAAAGGTTGTACAAGTCTAATAACAGTAACAATCCCTGACAGTATAACCAGCATAGGCGCAAACGCCTTCTTAAGCTGCACAAACCTAATTAGCATCAATGTTAATGAAAATAACGCAGTATACAGCTCACATGAGGGCGTACTTTACAGCACTGTCGAAGTTGATAATAAAATTGATGTTATATTAGTGTGTTACCCAATGGGCAAATCCGGTAATTATACCGTTAAATCAGGCGTAACGAAAATAGGAGCTAACGCTTTTGATAGTAATACCAACCTTAACGGAATAACCATTAGTAAGACTGTTAAAGACGTTGGCAATTATGCTTTCCGTAACTGCACAGCTCTTATTACGGTAACCTTCGAAAACGGAGGCACACAGGAATTAGCAATAGGTACTTCTGCTTTTGAAGGCTGCTCTAACCTTTCAATCATTACCTTCCCGGACAACTTGAAGGACATCGGCAATTCTGCGTTTAAAGACTGCAAAAAGCTTGTTACGGTTACTTTGCCTGACAGTGTTAAAACAATACTTGATAACGCTTTTAAGGGTTGCTCAGAACTGAGAAGTATCAACCTTCCTGATAGCATTACATCTATTGCAACTTATATCTTCCAAGGTTGCACTGTTCTTGGCGAAATCGTTATACCTAAGGGCATAACAAGCGTTCCTAATAATGCCTTCCAAAACTGCAAAGGCTTAGCCAGTGTAACACTCCCTGACAGCATAATAAGCATAGGCAATTATGCTTTTGACGCATGCAGCGCATTAGCGGCAATAGAGTTACCGGAAGGCTTGACTACCATCAATAGAAATGCCTTTAGTAATTGCTCAAGCTTAATTAGCATAATCATCGGAATCTACGCCTTCCAAAACTGCACAAGTTTGTCCGAAATTACTATACCCGTAGGCGTAACAGTACTTGATAATTACACTTTTAGCGGATGTAAAGGTCTTTCCAGTATTAGCCTGCCTGACGGTTTGACAAAAATCGGTACTGAAGCCTTTGCTTCTTGCGAAGCTCTTACCGAAATCCATATTCCAGACAGTGTAAAAGACATTCAGTCATCCGCTTTTATAAACTGCATAGGTCTCGAAGTGGAGTTGGAAGGTAGCAATAATTCTTATTTATTGTTAGACGGCGTACTTTATAGCAAGGACATGACCACCCTCGTATTTTGTGCTATAACGAAATCAGGTGTGTTCACTGTTCCTAACAGCATAGCCACTATTGCTCCATACGCATTTTATGGCAATAAGGGGATAACCAACGTAATTTTACCGGAAAGTGTTTTAACGATAGGCACTTACGCGTTTGCTTACTGCGAAGCTTTGACCGAAGTAAATATTCCAAGCAAAGTGACAATACTTAACGAGTGTATTTTTAGCACCTGCAATGTATTAGAAACAATAGCTTTTGCGGAAAATAGTCAATTGGTTACCATAGGCAAACAAGCCTTCCTTAACTGCAATTCTCTTACAAATGTAACCATACCCAGCGGCGTTACAAGCATTGGACAACAGGCTTTCGGCAATTGCAACAGTTTAGGTGATATAACAATACCAAGCGGCGTAACAACCGCGCTTGATATGACTTTCTATCAAGCTGCCGGTGTTGTTAATGTTACTTTAGCAGAGGGATGTAAATCAGAAATCGGTAATATGGCATTTCAGCGTTGTGCTAACCTTGAGAGTATTACATTATCAAGTGGTGCAAAATTTAATACCAATTTTATTACCTCTTGTTTCAGTTATTCCCCCAAATTAATCGCAATTAATGTAAACGAAAATAATACTGTCTTGAGTTCATTAGACGGCGTATTATTTAATAAAGCCAAAACTACTCTTTTTAGGTGCCCTGAGGGTAAAACAGGAACATTCGTAATTCCCAATACAGTAGCTACAATTAGTAACAATGCTTTTGCTAACTGCGTAAACATTACTGGAGTAACAATCCCCAGCAGCGTAACAAACATCGGCACCAGCGCTTTCGAAAACTGCACAAGTCTCGCTACAGTGACTTTTGATGGCACAATGAAATTTACATCTATCGGCGCCTTGGCTTTTAAGGGTTGCTCTGACCTAACAAGCATTACTATCCCCGACAGCGTAACAAGCATAACCAACACCGCTTTCCAAAGTTGCACCAGCCTTACTGCATTTTTAGTAAGCGAAAGTCATACCGCTTTTAAGGCTATAAACGGCGTTCTGTTTAGCAAAGATGGAAAAACGCTTCTCTCTTATCCCGGCGGAAAAGAAGGAACGTACGAAATTCCGAACGGTGTAACAAGCATCGGTCAATACGCTTTTTCTGGCAGCTCTAAGGTAACCGGCATTACTGTACCTGACAGCGTAACAAGTATTGGTGCGTATGCTTTCCAAAACTGCACTGCTTTGACCGAAATAACTTTATCTGATAATATAACTACAATAGACAATTATACTTTTGATGGGTGATGTTAAAGAGCAC
>CALGIK010000271.1 GCA_937915515.1 uncultured Clostridia bacterium | reverse complement strand
CATACACGCTACGGCGCATTAGGCACCATGGGCGTAGGCGAAGGCGGACCCGAACTTGTCAAACAGCTTTTAAACAACACTTATGACGTGACGGCTCCCGAAGTTGTTTTGGTGTGGCTAACCGGCAAAGTACCTCACGGTGTGGGACCTCACGATATTGCGGTATCTCTTGTTAAAGCGGTATTCGAAAACGGTTTTGTAAACAATAAAATTTTAGAGTTTGCAGGCCCCGGTGTAGAAGGATTGAGTATCGATTTCCGTAACGGCATTGATGTAATGACAACGGAGACAACGTGTCTCTCTTCCATATGGATAACCGACGAAAAAGTAAAGGAATATTATAAAATTCACGGAAAATCAGAGGACTACAAACATATGTCTCCTCTTTCCGTAGCTTATTATGACAGCGTGATTGAAATAGATTTAAGCAAGTCTCAGTGTATGATAGCTTTACCTTTTCACCCCAGCAACGCTTATACGATTAAGGAACTGAATTCTAACGCAGCGGATATTTTTGATCAGGTACAAAAAAATGTTCGTGAACAATTTGGCGATAAGGTTAAGTTTAATCTTATGGATAAAATCGTCGACGGCAAAATTATGGTGGATCAGGGTATAATTGCGGGATGCGCCGGAGGTCTTTACGAAAATATTTGTCAGGCGGCAAATATCCTAAAAGATAAATCAACAGGCAACGATTATTTTGCTCTTTCCGTTTATCCTGCCAGTATGCCCATAAATATTGCAATTACGGCAAACGGAGCGGCGCAAACACTGCTCGAAGCCGGAGCAATATTAAAAACGGCGTTTTGCGGACCTTGCTTTGGCGCAGGCGACGTCCCGGGTAACAGCGGATTGTCAATTAGGCATACGACACGCAACTTCCCCAACCGTGAAGGCAGTAAGCCTAAAGACGGACAATTAGCGGGAGTAGCTTTAATGGACGCACGCAGTATTGCTGCAACGGCGGCTAACGGCGGCATTTTGACAGCCGCAAGCGACATTGATTATTCTGAAAAAGTAGCAAAGTATGTCTTTGACAATGACGTGTACAAAAAACGTCTTTATAAAGGTTTTAAAAACGCACAGCCCGCTCAAGGTCTTAGACTTGGTCCAAATATTACCGATTGGCCTAAAATGTATCAGATGAGCGA
>CALGIK010000270.1 GCA_937915515.1 uncultured Clostridia bacterium | reverse complement strand
CATAGTTTTAAGCGGAATGTCGAAAGTTAAGGTTGTCTGTAACGAGCCTATCGAATGTTTGGTGGACGGAGTATTAATGGATTGGGATATTAAAGCAAATAATACAATATGGGTCGGCAGAAGCACACAACAAGCTAAATTTATAAAATTTAAATCGGCTACATTTTTTAGTAAATTGTTTAAAAAATTAAGCAGTTGGAGTAATCCCAACACGGAGGACAAAAAATAATGTCAAGGGCAAAGCGTCAATCAAAAATTTTAGAGATTATTAACAATCAGTCAATTGAAACACAGGACGACTTAGTCAGAGAATTGTATAGTAACGGTTTTAAGGTCACTCAGGCAACAATAAGCCGCGATATAAAGGATTTAGGACTTATAAAAGCAGCTACGGAAGGCGGTGTATCAAGATATGTTACCGTCAAAAGCGTGGACTATATTATCTCTACAAAACTGATAAATGTTTTTAAGGAAGCAGTTGTCAGTTTTACGACGGCAAACAATTTGGTGGTAGTCAAGACACTGTCGGGCTGTTCTACAAACGTAGGTATGGTTGTAGAACAACTTAATATCCCCGAACTTGTCGGTTGCGTCAGCGGCTATGATACTATATTGATGGTTACTCAAACAACGGAGGACGCCATAACTTTAAAAAATAAGCTGGAAGCTATTGTCGGATAATATGTTAAAACACCTTTCGATAAAAAATATTGCGCTTATAAGCTCTCTTCAACTTGATTTGGAAAGTAACTTATGCGTTTTAAGCGGCGAAACGGGGGCAGGCAAAAGCATTATCGTAGACAGCCTGGCTTTTGTTTTAGGCGGACGTGCTGATAAAAATCTTATAAAATCAGGCGAGGACAGCGCATTTGTCGAAGCTGTATTTGAAATCGATTTAAAAGACGATACAGCAACAGCCTTGCTAGAATACGGCTTTGAGGCGGATACAACTGTTGTATTAAGCCGTGTATTAAACGTTTTAGGCAAAAACGAATGCCGCATCAACGGAAGGTTGTGTGCGCTTTCGACATTAAAGGCTGTTTCCTCCTCGCTTGCCGAAATTTTTGGACAAAATGATCATGTTAACATATTAAAATCCGACGTACATATTAAAATTCTCGATAACTTTGACAAATTTAATAAATTGGACGAGTTGCAAATACTATGCAGAAATTACCGTGACCTTAAAAACAAACTTGCCGAATACGGCGGCAGCGAAGCGGACAGAGTCAGAGCTCTGGATATTATCAGTTACGAAATTAAAGAAATCGAAAACGCAAATTTAAAAATTGATGAAGAAGACCAACTTAATGAGTATTTAGCTAAAGTTGCTAATTCCGAAAAAATAGCGGCTTCTTTAAACAACGCTCTTTCAAATTTGGCTGAAGTATCAAATGTTAGCGGACAAATATGGCTTT
>CALGIK010000269.1 GCA_937915515.1 uncultured Clostridia bacterium | reverse complement strand
TATTTGTGCAACTAAACGAAAAATTAGCCCTTCGTTTATTAAATCGGCAAGTTTATAAAGTGTTTCATTATTGCCGGGCGTTAATATTTTTACATATTCGCCTGTTGCGCTAACAATGCCAAATTGGTCATAACGAGTTGCGGCTGAAAAATAGCAATATTCACCCTCCACAAAAGTATAAAAACCAAATTTTGCATAATCAGCTGATAAATCGTCGTATCCCGCTGAAACAAAAACATTTTGACGCAATAAAATATAATCTTTGTATAAATCCGGCAAGGAATATTCAACAAATACACCGTCAGCAATATTTCCCGATACATAAAAAGCGTATCCCATGTTTGACGTATATGTATTAGTTTCGTACTGCTTTTGAATAGCGTTTGCGCTATCACTTATCTCATAGGTGCTGGCTTTACTAAGTACGATTATTTCTAAATTGTTAAGGGTGTAAAGCCCTTCCTGCCCATAATCAAAGGTAATGGAGGCTCTTATTTTTATTGCACCTTCCGTAGGATTATTTATTACGGTGACTGTTTGATACAAAATGCCTTGTTCATTTATTGACGAAGAGGAAACATCCAAGTAATTTAAGTTTCCGCTGTAAACATTATCATCGGCGTTTAGTATGACAGAAATACCTTTAAGCGCAGTCCGCTCCGCCGTTTCGCTATAAACCATCTGCATAAGACTGATTGTTTCGTCAGGCTGCAAAATCATTTGTTCAAACGTAAACAACCTTTGTGTGCGTTCCTCACTGTTCATAACTGTTACGCTTACGGTTTTATAAACGGTATATTGAATATCAAAGCAATTTACCTTTACGCCGACTGTTATTGTTTTAGAGCTCCAACTATTTAAATTTTCCACACCGTTTGGCAAATAAGTACCGTTTTCGTCAAGATAACCTGTGTTGTTATCGCTTATTATCCATGTTACAAAACTGTTTGTGATGTCATCAAAGCAAGGAAAATATAAACTGCATATTACGGTATCGGGAACATTATTTAAAAACGATTCCGCTATGGCTTGCGGACTGTTTCCTCTTATTTTAATTATCCCGCCTACAATAAAATAATTTGATGCGGTATCGCTTAGAGTAAATTCTGCTTGATAATTTGCGGTAAAATCACAATTTGCATTAAGTCGCAAAGCTCCCGAGAAAAGAACGCCGTTCGCGTCTAAATCCTGCTGGCAAAATATTGTTCCGTCGGTAACTATTTCTAATAAACCTTTTTCTATATACCAGCTTAATCCGTAAAATAATTTTATGTCTTCCCCGTCGTTATAAGTATGACTTTCCGCCTGATAAATACGGTTTTGTATAAGCAGTTTTGCGATTGACGTTAAATAAGCGCTGCACATAAAATTATCATAGCTGTCAATTAAACTTTCGCCTATAACAAAAATATCATTAGGCGTATTTATGTTTATGTCGACATTTATTTTGTTGTGAGTAGTGTCAATGCTGTTACTATTTACGCTGTCGTCGACAATACCTGCTGTTAAAGCATTATCAAAAGCATAAGCATACGAAAAATTGATTGAGGGAATGCCCATTGCTTTTTCTCCAATCAATAATTTATAACCGTTTAAATTTAGCCGTATTCTATTTGTAGCATTGATATTGTCATTGACAGAGATGTCTTTAGCCAAAACGATAGTTTTGTTATTGTAACGCTCTGCCGTCAATGCCGCTTTAAGTTCTGTTTCATTTTTTACATATTTATATTTTAAATTTACAGACGCTTCTTTGGTTTGAGCCGTTGCTATAAGAGTAAAGGTTTTATCTTCGTAATAATCACCCGCCGCTTGGCTATAAATAAGTTTTAAATCATAGGCAAAACTTTGATTGGCAACAAGGTCGCCCTCAAGCGTGATACTACTAATTTTATCAAGATTGCACAAATATGTGTAACCGCCCTCCTTAAAAAGATATACTTCGACAGCGCGCGCTAATTTATCGTCTTTTACTTGCTGTTCTTCTTCTGTTTTTGTCCCAAAATCAAAGTTGACAGCATAACCCATTGCCGAATCGGTGCTACTGATTACCTTCACGACAAGCCGCAAATCCCTCTCTTCACCTCTGCTTATATTAAGATCGCTGCTGTTGATTCTTCCGTCGATAGAATCTATAAATGTTTTTCCGTTAAACGTGAAAGCAACGGATGCGCTGCTTATGGTATGACGCCAATCTTTTAGCAAAAATTGATAATAAGCAAAGACGCTGCCGGCAACGAGACTGACGGCGAGCAATAAAATTATTATACTTATCCATATTTTTCGCAAATGATTAATCTTCATTTTCCCTTACTTTAAATCTATGTTTCTTTACTTAAACTACTTCATTTCTTTATCAAAATAGTTTTTCTATAAAAAAAACGCCATTGTACAACACTTGAACAATGGCAACTGGCTGTCAATCTCTTGACCCTGTAGTTTTGTGTCACTACCTCACGATAGTTTTACCTTTAACATTTTACTTAATGATATTATATTAACGGTTTGCCTATTTGTCAACCATTATTTATATTTTTTATCCTTTCTAAATTACTCTATTTGTATTTTTATATCCCTTTTTGTCGTCAAGGTTACCCTGTCAATTTATTCTTGTATTTTTTATTATTTATAGTCAGCGTGCTAAAAATATAATAGATTGTTTCACGTGAAACAATCTATTAAGGATTTTAATTTTGTTGTGTTTTTATTTTGTTATATTATTTTTTGATTAACTGTTTTAAACTTCTTATTTTTATACCATAAACCCGAAATGTAAAAACTACAGCTTATTGCCGTTGCCAAACCCCAACCTATAGGCCAAGACCACCATACTCCCATAGCGCCTAAGGGAATACTTAATAGATAGGCTAATCCTACCCGCAAAATTAAATCGGCAGATGTCGATATTAAAAAGTGAACCATTTTGGCGCTGCCTTTAAGAACCGCATCGGAGCATATCTTAATTGCCACAATAAAGAAAAACGGCGATACAACTCTTAAATAAGTTGTTCCGGCATGGAGCGCATCTGCCGATAAATCTTTAGCAAATAAGTTTATCAGAGAATTTGCATTAAATAAGTACAAAACCGTAAAGGGCAATACAACAAGCCAAGTTAAAATTAGACTGTATTTAAAACTGCGTTTTACCCTGTCTACCTTCCCTGCTCCCATGTTTTGTGCCGTATATGTAGCCAAAGCGTTGGAGGAGGTAACAAAGCAACTCATCGCAAAAGTGCGCAGTTTTACACCTGCCGCAAATCCGGCTATCACCGCCTCGCCCAATTTATTGACTACGCCCTGTACCAGCAAATTTCCCACGCTTATCACCCCTTGCTGAAATATGCTGGGTATTGCAACAACGGAAATATCCTTTAACATATCGGCAGAAAATATTGGATAATTTTCCGTCAAATCCTGCTCGGTAACATAAGCTTTAATTTTAAGGTGCCTTAAACGCCTTAGAAGGGCTATAAGAGCCGCCGTTGCCGCTAACCCTTGCGTAACAAATGTTGCCCAAGCGACACCTGCCACACCCATATTTAACTCTGCGACAAACAAAATATCAAGACCGATGTTTAACAGACTGCTTACTATCAAAAAGGATAACGGTGTTCTGCTGTCTCCTAAAGCCGTAAAAATACCGTTACATGCATTATATAAAAACAAAAAAACCAATCCGTAAACATAAACATTAAGATAAACTAATCCGTCCTCTCTTATTGAAGACGGGGTGTTTATCATATTCATTAATATCCCGCTTATAAGCCTCCCTACTACAGTCAATACCACAGCTAAACTTAAAAATGCAATTAGCGTTGTCCCTACGGCGGTTTTGATTTTGCGGTATTTTTTTGCGCCGAAAAGTCTGCCGATAACCACACTGCAACCTGCGTTACAGCCAAAAGCAACCGCCATAAAAATCATCGTAACACTAAAACTCGCTCCCACCGCGGCAAGCGAGTTTTCGCCTAAAAACCTTCCGGCAATGACTGTGTCCGCTAAATTATACAGCTGTTGAAACAGCGCACTAATTAATAGCGGTACCGTAAAGGAAATTAATACCGGGGCAATTTTCCCCTTTGTCATATCTTTATTCGTCATTTTTTTGGCAATAAAAAAAGCGTCCTTCCCTAGACTATCGTTAATCGACGTTCATATTATATTCTATTAATTTTTTTTAGTAAACCGTTTGTCCTTCTTAAGGGTATGAAATTTAAGTGATATCTTGTTTCACGTGAAACAAGATATTTTCTGAAATAAAAAAAGCAGCCGTTTTAACGACTGCTTAAAAGAAATTATCTTAAGCTAAAAATCCGCCGATAAGTGAGGACACATAAGTAACTAACTGCTCAAGGTATTTTCCGATATAACTGCTGTATACTGTGTTGTCGAGGAAATTGCCTATCGGACTGAATATGCCGGTTAAAGCAGAAAGTCCCAAACAAGCTGCCACTAAAATTATAGCAGAAAAAGCAGCTCCCAAAACAAAACCTAAAAGCTTATCTAAGGTGCTTATACCGGGAATTTTAACAATATTTGTAAGTATCTTTTTAAGAATAGAGATAATAACGGCAAGTACAATAAGCAAAACTATAAAAGCTATCGCATAGTTTACCAGCTTTGTAACTTCGAGAGGCAAAACATTTTTTAAAACAACAGGCGTGCCGTTAGGCGAAAAACTTGCAAATATATTTGTAAACAAACCGCTTAAAAATCCGGGAATACCCAATTTTGATAATACTTCATTGATATTAGCCGTATTGCTCCAATCTTGTTCTGTAGTATAAATAACAGCATCTCCAAACTTTTCGTTTAACATGCTTGACACTTTATCAAAAATACCGCCGTCGGTGCTCATGAGTCCACCTACTGTTTTACAGAGTAAAATTGCACCCACAATTGCGCCGAACGTACCTAATATGCCAAACAGCTGATCAATAAATCCTTTTTTTGCACCGATGATCATTCCGATTAAAATTACGCCGGCTATCACATAATCAACCCAATTTAGGTTACTGAAAAAACTGCTCGAAGCTCCATCTAAAAACATTAACATAACACTTTCTCCTTCTAAAAACAAACAGGTTCATTATTGCTGTTGTTTTTTATTACCTTTCATAATATCATTATTCAGCATTTTTTACAACAAAAATGAACCAATTATTCTAAGAGTTTACATATTTTTCTTTCTCATTAAATTGCATCTCTCAAGCGCAATACTTTGTACAATAAGTTTTTCTTTTGTGTTTGCATATTTATCTCATTTGCCTAATATCATTGCTTTTATATCTTTAATCTGTGCGGATATTTTTGGTTCGGTTTGAGATAAATGCGCTATTTTATCCCGAGTATACATTATTGTCGTGTGGTCGCGTCCTCCAAAATACTGTCCGATTGCAAGTAAAGGCATGCTTAAAAATTCGGTTACTAAGTATACACACATTTGGCGGGGTTCAATAATTTCCTTATTCTTTTTTTTGCCGATTAAATCAGCTTTAGTCACGTTTGGATAATAACGGCACACGCAATCAACAATTTTGTCAATATCCACTATTTCAGCTTTATCTTCGTTATATTCTTTAAGGGCAGAATTTATCAAATCCATATCGTTGACGTTTTTGTCTGTCAGCTGAGCAAAGCAAATAATTTTAGTTAAAACTCCCTTCATCTCTCTTATGTTAGTGGGTACTTTATTGGCAATAAGCTTTAATATTTCGTCGTCAATATTTTGTTTTTCGGTAAGAGCTTCACTTTGAAGGATTGCTATCCTTGTCTCTAAATCAGGCGCAACGATATCTGCTACAACCCCCCCCTGAAAACGTGTGCGCAGTCTTTCTTCAAGGGGAACAATTTCCTGCGGAGGGCGGTCACTGCAAATAATTATCTGCTTGTCCTGATAGTAAAGGTCGTTAAAAGTATGAAAAAGCTCTTCCTGAGTGGAAACCGTTTTACTGATAAACTGTATGTCGTCAATCATCAAGCAATCCAGACTGCGGTATTTCTTTCGAAATTCCTTCATTTCATCATTATATCTGCTGCCTCTTAACGCTTCGATGAGTTCGTTTGTAAAGCGTTCACAACTGGTATAAAGACATTTAAGTTTTGGTTTTGTTTTTTTGATATGATTGCCTATTGCGTTAAGTAAATGTGTTTTTCCCAGTCCTACGCCGCCGTAAATAAAAAGCGGATTGTATTTGATACCCGGATTTTGAGCCACGGCTTTACTGGCTGCTGCGGCAAATTCGTTACTTTTACCTATAATAAAATTCCCAAAAGTGCATTTGGGAGAAAATAAGTTATTTTCCTCTCCGATAATAATGTTTTCACTGTTAACGTTATCTATCGGTTCCTCGTTTATTTGCTCAAAATGCTCCTTCTCTTCGGGTAAAATAAATAATACCCCTGACAGATTAGGCAATATTTTTTTGCAGCTTTCGCAAATAATATCGCTATACCTATTTTCCACCACACTTTTTTTTGCTTTACTTTCACATATTAATACTATACTGTCGTTATGTATACAAATTGGCTTTAAATCTGTTATCCATGAATCATAAGCTAGAGCAGTAACCTTTGCTTGTATTTCTATTAATATATTTTCCCATATTTGTTTAATTGAAATCATTATATATCCTTAAATTACTTAATAACACGCCTGTAAATTTATTTTACCACCTCACTTAATTTTGTCAATCAATATCCTTTACTTTTTTTTTGCCGATTTTACAATTCTAATATAAAAAGTGATATTTTCGCCCTTGCTTTTTGACGTTTTTTATTGTATACTGGTAATATCTATTTGGTATTCCACATTAAGTTAGTTGCATTTGATGTAATTTTGTGAATAAACAAGTAAGTAATCAACAATCCCCTAACAATATCTATAAGTGGTTTTCTCTTGAAATTATAACCATAGTAAGCTCATAAATTTAAGTTAACCACATTTCCACAATAACTACTACAACTACTACTAATTAAAAGAATATAACTTTATATAAAAAAGAGCGTTTTTTTAAAGGAGAAATTATGAAAATAATTTGCGATGGATTAGATTTAAGCGATGCTGTTAATAAAGTTAACAGAGCTTTGCCCAATAAGATTATTAATCCGGTGTTGGAAGGTATAAAAATTACGGCAAAGGAAGGAAAGCTCACTGTATTTGCTTCCGATACCGAATTAGCGATAGAAAAAACAATTAACGCCGATGTTATAGAAGAAGGAAGCGTTCTTGTTCCCGGACGGTTTTTTTCCGAATATATTCGAAAACTTACCAACGAACAGGTGGAACTTTTTACCAACGAAAAAAGTCAGCTGCGTATAAAATACAGCAACAGCGAAGGCTTTGTACAATTATATAATACCGACGATTATCCTTTATTTTCCTCCGTGCAAAAAAATACGGCAATAAAAATATTACAAAGAGAACTTAAAGATACAATCGAAAAAACAATATTTTCCGTTTCGACCGATGATAGCAGACCAACATTAAAAGGCTGTCTGCTGGAATTTGACAATTTAACACTTACCACTGTGGCTCTTGACGGTTACAGATTAGCGTTAAATAAAAAACCGCTTGAAGAAAAAACAGAGGCGAAAAAAATCATTATACCTTCACGCGGCTTAGGAGAAATCGCAAAATTATTAAACGAAGACGATAGTTTAGCACAGATTTATATTGACGAAAATTATGTATTAATAAATTTATCAGACACAGTAATTACCGCGCGGCTGATTAACGGAGAATTTATAAATTACAAGCAAATTTTACCCCAGGATTTTGTGACAAATATCGTCGTTGATAAAAAACAATTTGAAGACAGTTTAGAGAGAGCAAGTTTACCCAGTAAGCAAGAAAAGAATAACCTTGTCAAATTAGAAATTAAAGAAAATATGATGAGTATAAACGGGACAAGTGAGTTAAGCAATATCCGCGAAAACGTCAGTATCAGCTTGAAAGGAAAAGACCTTATTATTGCATTTAATGCAAGGTTTTTAGCAGATTGTTTAAGAGTAATAAACACCGAATTTATAAGAATAAACTTTACGTCTTCTGTTTCGCCCACCATTATTACTCCGGGTGAGACGGACGAAAGTTTATATCTTGTTCTTCCTGTAAGGATGATAAATTAAAAAAGAGGTAAGTTGTAAAGAAGTGCAATAGGTAAAAAAGAGTTTCTTATTATACAAAAATTGCGACAATTTAATTTGCAATTTACAAAAAAAATAGAGGATTAATTTTAAATTCATTTTCGATTGACAAAACTATAAAAACAAAATATAATAACACAGCGTGTTTTTAAAACATAACCAAGGAGCAAAATATGAAGAGGAC
>CALGIK010000268.1 GCA_937915515.1 uncultured Clostridia bacterium | reverse complement strand
TTTATGCAAAACTGCAGTCAAATCTTTATACGGTTACATATACGCTTAGCGGAGGTGAAGACGCAGTACCTACGCAGGAAAGCGTAAATGCTAACGGTAGTTTTACAGTGACGGATACTGTGCCGACTTGGATAGGTTACGAATTTAAGGGTTGGAGTGACGGAACGGATTTGTACCATTCCGGTGACGAATACACCGTAAACGGCACGGACAATGTTGTCCTTACCGCAAAATGGGAATACAAAACAGTACACATCAGCTTTTATGACGGCGACGGCGTAAAAATGGAAGGATATGACAGAGATATCCCTTATAACGGCGATGTAATCGCTCCTGACAGCGAATTAGTGCCAACTCCTAACTTCTGTTTTGTAAACAGCGGTTGGCAGGACGAAAAAGGTGAGGATATTTCTTTAAAAAATATTGTCAAAGATACCGATTTTTATGCGGCTTACGATTACGTGCCCAGTGACCTTAGCTTGTTTGTTTTTTCGCTGAATGCCGACCAAGCCAGTTATTCAATAGCTGCTAAAAACAATAAAATCAACGGAAAAATTGCGTTGCCAGATATGTATAACGGAATGCCGATTACAATAGTGGCAAAAAGGGGATTCGAAAATTGCTACAGATTATCTGCAATTTATATCCCGTCTTCATATAAAATTATAAGGGCGGAAGCTTTTGCAAATACGGGAAATGTATCAAGTGCAGACGGTGGTTTGTCGAAAATTTATATCGATGAAGGATTAACAACGATAGAAGCCTGTGCTTTTCAGTACATAGGAGCGGTCACCATATTTGAATTACCATCAACTTTAAACGATATACATATATATGCTTTTAGTGATATTTTTTATACAATGTTAAAATTCTCTTATTTTTATCCTGATCTATTAGAAGCGTTACGCAATTTTGAATTTACGGTAGCAGCTAATGGCAATTACGTTTGGGATAAAATCGATCAAGCGTTATATAGTAAAGACAGAAGCCAGTTAATTTACGTCAGTCCATTTATTACAGAATTAACGATTAGAGAAACGGTTAAAGATGTCTTTCCCTGTTTGTGTAAAGGCAACACGAATCTAACAACTGTTAACGTGCTTGGTGATATTATCAATATGTATTCGGGAGCTTTTGAAGGTTGTAACAACATTACTGATTTTATAATTTCAGGCTCTATAGAAAAATTATGGGGCGATGAAGTCCAAAATTATGACGGAGTTAACGTTCCGGGTAACGGTGTATTCATGGATTCCTCTTTAGGAAATATCGTATTTCCAGAAGGGTTAAAATATATTGGCGTCGGCACGTTTTTTTGGTGCTGGAAACTGACGGAAGTGACAATCCCTAATACTGTGGAATACATAAGTGAACAGGCTTTTCAGAACAGCTCAAGCAATAGAGATAAAGGCAACGGCGGATTAACTCAGATAATAATACAAGGCGAAAACGATTATTATTATGCCGATGGAAATAAGGCTTTAATAGAAAAAGGCACAGGCATTAATGGAGGTGACGTATTACAATTTTTCTGCATGAATGCTGATATTGCTGAATACATAATACCTTCTTCTGTTACAACTCTTACACCTTATGCTTTTAGCAATCAAGCTCATTTGACTACTCTTACTATTCCTGAAGGAGTGGAAGTGCTTCCGTCAGCATTTTGTTTAAGCGCTAAAGAGTTGACGACGATCAATATTCCTGCCTCTTTAAAATTTATGCTCAACGAATTACCAACTGGCGATGACACTTGGGGCGGTGTAATAATGATGGGAAGTTTTTACGGAGCTCTTGAGGGGTGTGAAAAACTTTTGAATATCAATATTGATGCGAACAGTGCCTTAGAAAAAATAACAGCAAATAGCTTAAACGGTATAGGATGTACAAAACTCGTTTTACCAGCTAGTATAAAAATAATCGAACCTTATGCGATTTACGGCGCAAATTTAGCAACTATTACGATAGATGAAGAATGCGCTTACTATTGCACAAAGGACGGAGTACTATTTACAAAAAACATGACTACGTTAGTGCAGTATCCCTCTGGCAACATGGCTGTGGAGTATACTGTGCCAGATAACGTAATAAATATAGGCGAAGCGTCTTTTAATTACTGTCTTAAATTGAAAAAAGTAATCATGAGTTCTAGTGTAAAAACTATCGAGAGTCATGCTTTTAATAATTGTTATGAAGCAGAAATTGACGAAGAAACATATGAAATTATCAGCGAGTGTGGCTTGGAAGAATTGCTTATGAACATCGGATTGGAGCGTATTTATGCCGATGCGTTTAAGGGATGCAAAAAACTTACAAAAATAACTTTTATGGATAAGGTTCCCGTATTAATTGCTGAGGAAAGCAAACCTAGCTTTTTTGGCTACGAAGATGAAGATAGTGGAGAGTATAAAATTTATCCTTACCTTAATTTCATAGTGCCTTCGGAATATATTCTAGACTATTATTTAGAATGGCATAAAATCAGACCCGAATATACTGCTGGATTTAACGAGTCAGAATTGCCAGATATTACATATAACTTTGATACAAATGGAGGTTCCTCTGTTAATTGCATTAATAAAATAATTTTGAGTGAAGTTCCAATAACTACAAGTGAAAATAAATATTTTTGGGGTTGGTACACTACTAATGGAACAGAAAACGGAGATTGGGGTGAAAAGGTGTCTGTACCGTTTATTTATAAAGATGGAGAATCTGTGACTCTTTATGCCAGATGGGAACAACAGCAATTACAAAACGGTATATTGGATATATGGGCTTATGTGTTGACACCTAATGAATACTGCCTCTCTGAGATTTATGCAGGAAAGTATGTTTGGTTCAGTTATACACCGACAGAAGATTGTGCAGTAAACATATGCGGTTTCGATATGATTAAAGAATACGCTTATTATTGTTTTGACAGTTTGGGTGTTGATTTAAATAGTGAAGAGTGTTGGAATCATATTGTTTATTTAGACAGTAATGGCAATTATCCTTTAACAAAAAGTATAACATATTACTTTATGTTTTACAATGCGGATAAAAACGATTATAATATTTATGTTTCGATTAAATTATTTGATATTGATGGTGAAGAAATAGTACTATCTTTAGCGGTAGTATTACCTCATAAATTTGATTTGGCATAGGTTATATTCAAAAATATTATAATTTACTAATAAAAATAAAAAGCAAGGACATTATCCTTGCTTTTTATCAATTAATCTTTAAATGATACATAAATTTAGCTAAAATTAAATAATGATTTTTAGTTGTATATTTTATTTAAATTGAACTCAGTAATTGCTGAAGTATTTGTTTGTATGTAGTTTCGTCAACCATTCCTTTTTTATGTAATCTTTCGAGATAGCGTGTTTTTGCTTTTAGATTTGAGGTACAAGGAGAGTATAATGCATCAATAATCAATACCTTAAACGCATTGTCCTTTAAAAAGCCTTTGCCGCTTAACTTTTGTATAAAATTCATTTTAAAATCTACGGGTGCGTCAACAGGCAATCTCACAAGTCCCTGTATGCATGCGGTAAATTCTTCGGGGCTGAGTTTTTTCCGTTTCAGATATTTTATCAATTCCTCGCCGCGCTCTTCAAATTCCTTAGCCGATATAAAAGATGCTCCAATGGCGGCGTTAGCACTGTTATAAGCAGTTTTTGTTTCCTGAGATTTTATATCTTTGACCTGTTTATTGTCATGAGTAAAAAATAACGATAAAAAGTTAAACAGTGCCAAGATACCAAAAGCAGCTATTGCGGCAATAGTATACATATTTAATGACGGGTCATCAAAAAATCCCCAATAACATACATAAGCGGCGGCAGCGCAAAAGATAATCCCAACCACAGCAGAAAACATTTTTTGACGGTATCTTTTTGTTTCGGTGTCGTATGCTTTTTTGTTTAAACGGCTGCCGTTTATCGTCATAAACATTCCAAAAAGAGCTATTGCGGCAGGCGCAATAAATTTTGCCATCCAAGCTTTATCAGCGCCTATAAGAAGCAAAATTTTGTTAAACAGTCCGGATAAAATAACAGAGCTTTTATTTGCAAGCCCCCAAAGATATAATAAATATGCGCCTCCAATTAATGTGGCTAAGCCAAACAAGACTTCAAAAACACCGCATATGATATTAAAACCATGTTTAATTTTATTCATGGAAAACCCCCCGAATATGATATTATATTATAACAAAATTCGTTAAAATAGTCAAGATTCTGTTATTGTTTGCATTTAACGAACGCCTTTTTGGCAAAAAATACACACCAAAGACCAGACTGCAAAATTATTCATTAAGAGTATAAAATCTAACATTTTTTGCTTGACTTTATTTTTTTTAAAACCTATAATAAACGCGGAACAAAGAGGGAAACAGCCCTTAAATTTTTGTGGAGGAAAATATAAATGTCTAACTACATTAACGAAGTTATCGCCGCTACAGAAGCACAAAATCCAAATGAACCGGAATTTATGCAAACTGTTAAGGAAGTTTTAACAAGTCTTGCACCCGTTGTTGAAGCGAACGAAGCTTTATACCGCAAAAACGCAATTTTAGAGCGTTTGGTAGAGCCGGAACGCACAATTATTTTTAGAGTGCCATGGACGGACGATAAGGGGCAACCGCATGTTAACCGCGGTTACAGAGTACAATTCAACAGCGCAATTGGACCTTATAAGGGAGGCTTGCGTTTCCAATCCAACGTTAACCTCAGCATTATCAAGTTTTTGGGCTTTGAACAAACATTAAAAAACAGTCTTACCAGTCTGCCTATGGGCGGCGGCAAGGGCGGAAGCGATTTTGACCCGGCAGGCAAATCAGAAGCAGAAGTTATGCGTTTTTGCCAAAGTTATATGACGGAATTATACCGCCATATCGGACCCGACGTTGACGTTCCCGCAGGAGATATGGGTGTTGGCGGAAGGGAAATTGGTTTCCTTTTTGGTCAATATAAACGTATCAAAAACGCATACGAAAACGGCGTTTTAACAGGAAAAGGCTTCTCTTTTGGCGGAAGCTTAATCAGACCCGAAGCAACAGGCTTTGGTGCAACATACTTTTTAAACGAAGTTTTAACACACAACAATGACACAATCAAAGGCAAAACCTTCTGCTTGTCTGGCTTTGGCAACGTGGCATGGGGCGCAGCCTTAAAGATAACCGAATTAGGCGGCAAAGTTTTGACACTTAGCGGACCTGACGGATATATTTATGACGAAGACGGCGTATCGGGCGACAAAATTAAGTATATGCTCGAAATGCGCAACAGCGGCAGAAACGTCGTTAAGGATTATGCAGATAAATTCGGTTGCAAATTTGTAGCAGGCAAAAAGCCTTGGGGCAATGTTAAAGCTGATATTTATATGCCGTGCGCAATGCAAAACGAAATTCGCATCGAAGACGCTAAGGCTATTGTCGCAATGGGTATCAAAATTGTCAACGAAGTATCAAACATGCCCACCACAAATGAAGCGTTGGAATATTTGCAGCAAAACGGCGTATTGGTATGCCCGAGCAAAGCAGTCAACGCCGGCGGCGTAGCAGTTTCCGGTCTCGAAATGTCACAAAACAGCGGAAGACTGTCTTGGCCGGCTGAAGAAGTGGATAGCAAGTTGAAGACAATCATGAAGAATATTCACAAGCAAATAGCTGACGTTTTGGCACAATACAATTTAGGTTATGACTTGGTAAAAGGCGCAAACCTCGCAGGTTTTAAAAAGGTCGCCGATGCCATGATTGCTCAAGGTATAGTATAATAAAACAAAAGCATCAATACAAAGGTCTTGCGATTTCGCAGGACCTTTAAAATAAAGAAAAGGCAGTTTTATCAAAACACGAAACTGCCTTTTTTGGTATTCGTAAATTCTATAAAGGAATCTG
>CALGIK010000267.1 GCA_937915515.1 uncultured Clostridia bacterium | reverse complement strand
GGTATACTCTTTAAAATATGCCGCCATTTTATCCAGAGTTGCGCCCATAAGCAAGTCTTTGATGTTTTTTTCCACCTCAAACACTACAGATATGCGCTCGTCGTTACTTTGGCTTTTAACCTGATTTTCGTCTTTAGTCAACTCGTTATAAAGCGTCTGACAATTTTCCTGCAGATATTGCCAAATGAGTCTTTTTGCAATTTCGTGGTCAATTTTATCCGTTAAAACCTCTATGTTTACCTTAAAACCTTTAACCGAAACTGTGTCGACGGCTTCTGACAGCTCATTTTTTTGGCAATCGTTAAGTAATTGCGGAAAGGAAAAGGTATACAAAACCTTTTTTTCGTTTTTAAAAACCTCAATACTCCTAAGTTTTAAATCACGAAAAAAATACATTTTTTCCGTTGCGTATTTTTCGGTAAAATATTCCCTTATCTTATCTAAAATCATATTAATTATAATACACTAAAAAAATTATTTTGTTAAGCTTAATGCGGTATCAAAAACGGTGTTTACAAATGTATCAACTATATTTTCTAAAGGCAAAGAGCAAACAATTTTGCCGTTTTTAAACAATAATGCCTTGTCTGTTCCAAAAGCTATGCCGATATCGGCGGATTGTGCTTCGCCCGGACCGTTGACGGCGCAACCCATGACGGCAACAGTCATTTTGGTATTTATGTTTTTTATCTTTTCGTAAATAAGCGAAGCATATTTAACCATATCCACTTGACATCTGCCGCATGTCGGACAAGAAATAAAGTTTATCCCCTTAATCGGTTTTTCGCATGCGGTTAATATTTTTTTTGCGGCATAAACTTCCTCAATAGGATTACATGTAAGCGATACCCTTAAAGTATCCCCTATCCCTTCAAGCAAAAGACTACCTATACCAATACTGTTTTTGATGAGCCCGATTTCGGGTACTCCCGCTTCTGTCACTCCTATATGTAAGGGATAAGAAGTAAGTTTAGAAATTATTCTATTTGCTTCGACTGTTTCCTTCACGCTGCTGCTTTTAATCGATAACACCAAATTATCAAAGGCGTTTTTTTCAAAAAAAGCAACTTCGCTTAATAAGCTGTTGACAAGAGCGTCAGTTTTATCAGGATATTTTTTCAAAAATACTTTGTCTATGCTGCCACTGTTTACGCCGATACGCATACTTGTTTGATAGCTTTTGGCACAGTCGATAATTTTTAAAACTTTTTCCTCTGAGCCTATATTGGAAGGATTAATCCTTATTTTATCTGCTCCGTTTTTTATTGCTTCTAACGCCAATAAATAATCAAAATGTATATCCGCCACAAGCGGGATGTGTATGCAAAGCTTAATGTCAGAGATTGCTTTTGCGTCCTTTTTGTCCAAAACGGCAACACGCACGATGTCACAACCTGCTTTTTCTAAATCTAAAATTTGCTGCACAGTCTTGTCAATGTCTTGAGTAGGTGTGTTGGTCATTGACTGAATAGCAATTTGGTTGCCGCCGCCTATATTGATTTTGCCAATTTTTACCTGTTTTGTCATAAATATCTTGCCAAATCCAAAATGATAACCAAAGCAAACAAGACTATAAGCCCTACGGTATGCACTATTGCTTCGATACGTCGATTAACGGGTTTTTTAAATATCCATTCTATCAAAACAAATACTATCCTTGCTCCGTCAAGGGCAGGCAGCGGCAAAAGATTAAATACCGCCAAATTGACAGAAATAAGAATAATCAAAAATAATGTATTTCCCCAGCCTGTATCAATGACTTGCGTTGT
>CALGIK010000266.1 GCA_937915515.1 uncultured Clostridia bacterium | reverse complement strand
GACAAACCAACCCTCAAATACAAAGCCTTCTTTTTGGGGATTATCCGGTAAAGTTAATTTTTCTTTTCCGGCAGTGCTGAGATTTGCTACTACAGTATCATCTGAAATAAACTGTATTGTTTTTGGTTTGTTTACACAAGCCGCAATACAAATTAAGCATAACAGAATGATTACTATAAACAAGCTCGCTTTTTTCATATTTTCATCTCCTTTAATTTGCAACCTAAATCTGGTTGATTTTTTGGTTTTGGTGTGATAAAATGTTTTATGTAGTTTAAAAAAGCATATTGTTAATTTTTTTAACAAAATTATAATACTTTATTCTAATAAATTTGTCAATAAAAAATAACAATTTTGTGGTAAAAAAATGAAAAAATACGAAATGATAAGGATTTAGCTATGAAAGAGAATAATCTAAATACAAATACCTCAAAAAACAGCGAATATTCTGAAGAATTTAACGATGTCAACAAGTTTTTGGACGTATACAATAAGCTTTGCAATCAATACGTTGCTAGTTATACCCATAAGCAACAGCGTCCTCCGCAATTAATTGATAAGCTGCCTATCAATCAACTGCCGTATTATTCGTCAAGGCTGCACAACGCTCTGTCCGAAATTTACCTTCAAGGGCCGCTGCGCATGACGGAATTAGCGCAGACACTGGGTATTACAAAATATAATTGCTCTGCTTTTGTCAAAAAAATGATAAAGGAAGGACATTTTATACGTTTTCAGAAGGAAGGCAACAGCAAAAATATTTACATATCTTATACTGAAGATTCAAGAAAGTTAATTGAAGAAAGCAATTCAATGATTACAGATTATATTACCAACCAATTTGATAAGCATACCTCGCCGGAAGAACGCAAAGAGCTTGTAAAAAGCTTCGAAAACATTTTAAAAATAATCAACAAATTTGATTAATCTCACTAACATTTCTTGTTGAAACGTTCTTCTGTTTCATTTTCATGGTTTTAACCTCCTTATAAAAAATGTTGGTTAAGACATAAGCGACTTTATTTAAAAAGCAAAAAAGCTTGGTTAGTAAAGGCATTCTTTTTTTAAACAAAAAACCCTTGCCAAACAATGACAAGTTTTCCATAAAACAATAAAAACGAAAGGCATCATTTCTACGACTACTTTCGAATGATTTAATAATAATTATTAATCAAAAAAACTTTATTTTTCTGTTTTGAAGCATGCTTCATCCAAAAGCATATCAAGAAATTTAAGCATTTCTTCCTTAGAATATTTGATATCGTTGTTAAGCCACCAAATAATAAGGTTTACAATGCCTCCGGTATAAAAGGAGGACATAACGGGGATAGGCACAGCATATTTTTTAAAAGGTCTATTTTGAATGAACAAATATCTGATACTTCGCTGCAGAGCATCCAACGTAAGACTTAAGACATCGTCGCTGTTTAGGTTTTTGTAGACGGCTAAAACAGAAGCCTTATGGTTGGATATATAATCAAAACCGCAACGGGCAAGATACATATACATAGCTTTTGGGGTATCATAATCAAATGCGTTTGAAAACACGTTAAATACTTCGTCCTTTAGGTCTTCCAGCGCATACATCAACAAATGGTCCTTATTTTCAAAATGCTTATAAAAGGTTGTGCGGTGCACCAAAGCTTTATCACAAATATCGATAACAGAAATTTTATCATAAGGGACAACTTTTAATAAATTAAATAAAGACGTCTTAAGCAGCTTTACGGTGCGGACAATGCGCATATCCTCTTTAAAACTTTCTTTCATATTCACCCAAAGTAAATATACTACACCTATATGCTCTTGTCAAGATACTAAACAATTGTAGCAAATTTTTTGTTAAAAGAGATTGCTAAATTTACTTTATTGTGATATATTATTAATATGGAATTTAACATACGCCCTTGCACACTAACCCTTAAATTAGTATCAAAGATGTTTTGCATAGGTTCCGAAAATTTAAAGGAGGTTAACTTATGGAAGACATCAAGCTTATCTGTAAAGACTGCGGAAAGGAATTTGTTTTTACAGTAGGAGAGCAAGAGTTTTACAAACAAAAAGGGTTTGAAAATCAACCTGTACGTTGCCCTGACTGCCGCAAAAACAGAAAGAACACCCGCAACAATTTCAGAAGAGACAATAGATAACTGACTCACCTAAAACCGCTATTAATTTAGCGGTTTTTTTTGACATTTTTTTGGTGTGTTATTAATTACTTATGTATTGTTTTTTGAAAAATTTACTTAAATAAAATTAAAAGGATTTAGTATCGCTATTTTTATATGTACAAAAGGTAAGCGTATATTCGCCGTCTTTTATCGGTTGTGATTTTTCGGTCATTTTCCAATTAAACATATCGTCAAGGTTAGGATAAAAAACTTCGGCTTGCCCGTCTGCGTCTACCTTAGTAACAAAAACCGTATCGCAGTAAGGCAGCATCGTAGCATAAACGCTTGCGCCGCCTATAATAAAAACGTCGTCCGTATTATATTGCTTGAGCAGTATACTAAGTTCTGCTAAGCTTTCGACAATTATGCAATCTTCCCTTTTCGCTTCGCCCGGGTAAAGAACAATATTTGTTCTGTTTTTTAAGGGCTTAGCGTTAGGGAAGGAATTAAGAGTGTTGCTGCCCATTACTACAATTTTGTTTAATGTGGTACGCTTAAAAAAATCCATATCTTTAGGAAGATGAAACAGCAAATCATTGTTTTTGCCTATCCCCCATTTTTTATCAACAGCTACAATGGCTTTCATTATATGGCTACCTCCAAGGTTTCTTCAAAATCATTATACCGATAATCAGTCAATTTAAAATCGTCGGCAGTAAAGGAATAAAAGTCGCTTTTTTGTGTAAGCATAAATTTCGGCGCATCGTATTGAGGTTTTTCGATCATTTTTAAGGCTATCGGAATATGTCTGTCGTAAATATGCGCGTCTGCGATAACGTGCACCAACTCCCCTGCTTTAAAGCCGTTTACGGCGGCAAACATACATAAAAGTGCGGCATATTGCGCAACGTTCCAATTGTTAGCTACCATCATATCCTGAGAGCGCTGATTTAATATGCCGTTTAGTGTGTCGCCAGATAGGTTTAGCGTAAAGGAATACGCACAAGGGTATAGCGCCATTTCGTGAAGGTCTTTGTGTACATACATATTAGCTATAATTCGACGGCTGTAAGGATTATTTTTTAAATCAAAAAGAATACGGTCAACCTGGTCAAATTCCCCTTCGGGATATACGCTTTTTTGCGCCAACTGATAACCGTAAGCTTTTCCGATGCTGCCGTCTTTGTCTGCCCAGCTGTCCCAAACGCCGCTTTTAAGATCACTGATATTATTGCTCTTTTTTTGCCATATCCAGAGCATTTCGTCAACGCAGCTTTTAAAATAAGTGCGGCGCAAGGTAATTATAGGAAATTCTTTTTTTAAATCATAACGATTAACTATACAAAATTTTTTAATTGTGTGTGCGGGACTGCCGTCACTCCAATGCGGTCGGACAGGTAAATCGGTATCCGCAAATCCGTTTTTTAAAATATCCTTTATATTTTCTACAAAAACTTTATCCGCAAAACTCATTTTTACCTCTTATTTAAAGTCTATTGTTATACAGTAATCAACGGTAGAATCTACGCAACTGTTAAGCATTATCTCTATTTGGGACGGCTGCATTTTGTTGCCGTAAGAAAGCACGTAATCAAATAATATACGGTTTTTGTTTCCGTATACTACTCTAAAATCGTGTATATCCGTTTCGCCGATTTTTTCTTCAAGGATTTTGATTATTTTTTCCTTCATTAAATTTGTGTAATCATCGTCAGTGACAATGGGGTCAATGTGCACAAGCATTTCTGTCTGAGCATTTTGCATAAAATCACGTTCTATCCTGTCTGCAAGCTCGTGCGCAATCATTACCGACATTGATGCATCTACTTCGGCGTGAACAGTGATAAAACGCTTTTTAGGACCGTAATTATGAATAATCAAGTCGTGTATACCTAAAATTTCGTCATAAGAAAATAATCTGCTTTTTATACAAGCTACTTCCTCCGCTGTC
>CALGIK010000265.1 GCA_937915515.1 uncultured Clostridia bacterium | reverse complement strand
ATAAAGGAATGTGACTGGAGTTCAGACGTGTGCTCTTCCGATCTGCCAATGCCCTCTTTTGTATAATTAATTATATCATCCATTTATATTTCCGCCGTCATAGTAAGCGCATCTTTACAACCGTATTGCGCTCCTGTGTAATAATTGTGACGAGTAAACAGTACCGTAAAACCGTTTTTAGCATACAAATTAATTGCCGATGTATTTGCGGCGTTAACTTCCAAAAACATTTTTTTGACGCATTTTTTCTTAATGTCATCAATAACAAATTTAAGCAAAGCATCGGCTATACCTTTTCGCCTTAATTTTGGCATAACTGCAATTTTTATCAAATCGCATATCTCGTCCGCCGCTAAAACCGCCGCATAAGCTACCAATGTGTTTTCGTCGTCAAAAGCTCCCCAAAAAAAAGTGTTGGAAGAAGATAAGCTCTCCTCAAGCATTTGTTTAGTCCACGCTTCAGTTCCAAAACACTCTGCTTCGATCTTTGCTATATATTCTGTCAGACTGCTTTTAAGGAGACAAAAATTCATTTTTTCAGCTCCTCTTCGGCTTGACAAACCCTGATGTAAAGCGGAGTCAGCGTGTCGCAAAACTGATTAAATGCTAATTTATCTTTTACCTGTTTTATTATCTGTTGGCTGTAATCAGTATTAGCGTCAAAGACAGCTGTATTTTTGTCGCCAAAATACTCTTTTGCCTGAGTATCCTTAATAAGCGTCGGCACACTTATTAATGCTGAATTTTCGTAGCAAGCAAAATAGTACCCCTTGCCTGCGTCATAAAGACAATTTACACGTCCTTGTTTAGTATATGCTAAGGTGGCTAAAGAGTTTACTTCCATCAGTTTTTTGTTTAAGGCAAAATTGTAGCCTTTTACGGTTGATATGGCAACCCTTATCCCCGTAAAACTTCCTACTCCAACGTTTACGGCAAAAACGTCGATTTGATTAAGAGTTAATTTAGCGATTTTTAAAACTTCGTCAACAGTTTGGTTAAGGATTACGCTGTGAGTAAGCTGACTGTCCATAATTACTTTTTTGTAAACAATCGCTTCGTCCAGCAATATTACATACAAATTTTTTGACGCAGTGTCAATTATCAAAGTTTTCATCACTGATAGTTACTTCCCTTGTGTTTTGGTCAATTACCTTAATTGACACCTTTTTTACCCTCTTTGGCAAAAGTCCTTTTACATTTTGCCACCATTCGATAAGACAGACGCTTTTTTTGTCTCCGAAATATTCGCTTAATCCCAAATTAAGAGCTTCGTCCTCACTGTCAAGTCGATAAAAATCAAAATGGTTTAAGGTAAATTTGCCGCCTTCAAGAATGTTGTGCAAAGTGAAGGTCGGACTTGTGATTGTGTCACTAATGTTTAAGCCTAAAGCGACGCCTTTGGCAAAATGCGTTTTGCCTGCCCCTAATTGTCCGTCAAGCAAAACTACGTCGCCGCCGTTAAGGGTTTTTGCAAAGGCTTTGCCATACTCTATTGCGGAGGTTTTACTTTTGCCGTTTATAAACGGCAAAAGTAAAACCTCCGCAAAGAATGCAACGGATAAGGTTAAAGGGTGCTATGCCTGCCCAAAGATAGATATTATAAAAATTGTTTACGTTAATGTTATGATATAAAGGCGTTAGCATACCTATAAGAGCATCGAAATTGCCGCCAAAAAATAATTTTATGTAAAAAGGCACCAAAAGATAACGATTAGTCAGCATAGCAACTATTACTGCCATAAAAATCCCGACAGCAATACCCAATAGAGCGCCATTTATTGTTTTGCGATATTTGTAAATTAATGTTGCAGGCAATACAAAGGAAATACCTATTAAAATATCTGCAAATTCGCCCACGCATGCAGTGGACGTAAAAGGCATTTTTAACAGACATTTAAATATTATAATTAAACTGCCATATAACGGTCCCATAGCAAAACCGCCTAAAAGTGCAGGAAGGTCAGATATCTGCATTTCTAAAAAGACAGGAAATATTGTAGGCAGATTAAATTTCCCAAACATATACAATAACCAAGATATTGCCGTCAATACTGCCAGTTTGGCAATAGTCAACGCGGTAAAATGTTTTTTTGATCTTTTTTGATTGCTGATAATTTCTGTTTCTTGATTGTCGTTAATTGTTTCAATTAAATTTTCTTCCATAAAAAAACCCCTTTTTTTTTTGGGGCAAAAATTTGTTAAACGGCAACAAAAAAAGACTTTTACCATCCGGACTGTACCGTCGGCGCAGTAATTTCAACTGCTCGGCAACTCCTGAAAGGAATTGTTAGTGGGCTATACCACCGGTAAGGAATTTCACCTTGCCCCAAAGACTTTATGGATAAAGTATAAAACCTTATTGTTATTGTGTCAACCTTTTGCCAAAACTTTTAGAAAAATTTAAAATTTTTATATGTAAAATTGTCAAAATGAAAAAATAATAAATTTAAAGGGACCTTAACAGTCCCTAATAAATTTCTTTGGTTGATTTTTATGACATTTGACGCACGTTTTCACGCCTTCTGCTTGCGCCAACAATCAGCCATACAAAAAGATATATTGCCGCTAAGCCTACGAGAATGTAAATCAAACTGGCAATCCACGGTGCAAAACCAAATAACCAGCCGACCAGGTTAAATGCGAAAATACCGATTAAGAGCCAGTTGATACCTCCGATTATTGCTAAAACCAACGCAAAGATTGACCAAAAGTTTCTCATAACTACCTCCGTTT
>CALGIK010000264.1 GCA_937915515.1 uncultured Clostridia bacterium | reverse complement strand
GCAGGTGCAAACAGACGACCAAGAATACTTTCGTCATTTTTTTGATATGGATACCGATTACGGCGACATAATTAATCGAATAAATGAGGTATCGCCCGTTTTGAAAGAAGCGACGGAATACGGTAAGGGGATAAGAATATTAAATCAAGACCTCTTTGAAACTATTATTTCGTTTATAATTTCGTCAAACAACAATATCAAAAGAATTCAATTGATAATAGAAAAGCTATGCACGAACTTAGGCGAAAAAACACCTTACGGATACGCTTTTCCTACAAAAAAAGCGCTCTCGTCGGTTGACGCCGCTTTTTTTAGGCAGATAGGCGCAGGCTACAGAGCGGAATATCTTGAGCAAACTGCAAAGATGCTTTATAATGATTTTGATTTAAGAGAATTAAAAAATATGGATACAGCGCAAGCACGCAAAAAGCTGTTAGGATAAAAAAAGTTTACCACAAATATTTTGAATGCGGTTTGCCCGACAGCCGCATTGCAAATTTTTTCGTCAATAAATTCGATAATCTGGCAGGCTTTGCGCAGCAATATCTCTTTTATTTTTTGCGAAGCATAGACAAATAACATTATTTAAGGTATAATTATTTTATTGGAGGTAATTATGCTAAAAGGCAAAAATGTTGCGCTTTTTATAGACGTTGACAATTGCAGCTTAGATTTTAATCATTTTGACAACGCTGTTAATTACATAAAGGAAGCTAATACTCTCATATACGGCAAAGTATACGGTGTGTCCGACAAGAAAAACAAAGAGATAATCGAAGGCGCCGCTAAGTTAGGTCTTGACACGGCTTGTCCCATGCGCAAAAACAAACGAGGCGCAAAAATGTTTGACAGCCGCATTATTGTTGATGTTTTAGATACTGTTTTATCGTACAGTCATATCGATTCCGTTTGCATAATTGCCGCTCCCGCCGATATGGTTTATTTTTACAGCAAGTTGCGTGCTTACGGCATAAGCGTAATTGCTTTAGACAATGTTGACGATGACAGTTTGGTGTTTATCGACGATATTATTGATATCGGCTATGTCGAAGCAATAAAGCCAATTGTTAAAAAGTCCGTAAAAAAAGAAGCACTTATAAAGGCAGAAAATACGTTAACGGAGCAGAAAACAATTGTTAATGTGCCGCAACCGATAACCGAGCAAGTTAAAGAGGTTTTAACGGAAAACAACAGTGCCGAAGCAGAAATAAAAGAAGAAATTGACGAGGACCAACCTTATTCCGACAACGAGGACGAACCGCTTGTCGAAACGAAAGAAAGTAAGGAAATAAGTGAGGAAAAAGTTAAAATTCCTTATATAAACATAAACGAGACTGAGGAGGAAGAAGATGCTCAGATACTGCGTCAAATCGAAAAGGTCAGGATGACGCAAAAAGCCTCCGCTGCCGACGACGAACAACTGCTATCGGAAATAAAACGTCTTTTGGCGGAATTTAATAAGGAAAACGAATAATATTCTTTCAAGGCTGCTTTTTAGCAGCTTTTTTCTTTTGTACGGCATTAAAATATATAAGCTTATACTTTCTAAATCTTTTCTCTCTTTTATTTTAAATATTGTTGCATATATTATTTAGTGAGGTCCAAGAATGAAAGAGGTTATGGATTTTGACGAAAAAGATTTAAATATGGCTGCGCTTACGTCTTTTAAATGCTCAATTATAGGGGGTTATGCTTTTGTTTTAGAAGGTCACAAAGGTTTAAAGTCCTTTGATGCGCAAAAAATAGAATTTAAACAAAACAAAAATTCTTTAATAAGCGTTGTAGGCTTAAACTTGACAATCAAACAGCTTACAAAAAGTTATGCTTTGGTTTTGGGCAATATTACGGGGGTAAATTATGAGACCGTCGGTTAAGACTACCCTCGTTTTAGAAGGATTAAATTTAAAATCGGCGCTTAAAATGCTGGTTGAAAAAGGCTGCACTGTTTTTGATATAAAGGAACATAATAAAAAAAAGCTGAGTTTTAGCGTACTGTACATAGACTATCCTAAGGTAGTTGCCTATCTGACGGAAAAGTGCTATACTGTTGAAAAAATAAATCATTACGGATTTGCAGGCGTAATTGACAGCATAAAAAAACATTGGATAGCTGTTGCTGTTTTGACAGTATTTTTATGCGTTTTGGCATTTTTTTCCACTCTATGTTTTGACGTAGTGATAGACGCCGACAGCGGCGTATACGAAAAAGTTAATCAAGCGATTAACAACGCAGGAGTAAAAAAAGGCATACGTCTGTCTCAAATAAATATCGACGAGATAGAAAATGCCGTTTGCGTGTCTGTACCCGAAATTAAATATGCTTTTGTTAAAATAAGCGGCAGCCGTGTTTATGTAAGCGTTTTGTTGAGAGATGTTTCTGACGAACCCGTCGATTATTCTAAACCCGTTGACATAGTGGCTCAAAAAAACGGTACAATAACAAAAATTCTTATTTTAGCGGGTACTCCCGCCGTCAAGGTAGGGGATGAAGTAACAATAGGGCAGGTTTTAATTAAAGGTCTAATTACATATAAAGACGGCACGACAGAGCCCACTACCGCTTTAGGCGAAGTTTGGGCAACGGCAAGCGAAACAGGTTCTGCATTGTTTTCACCCGTTGTTAATAAGCTTGTGCCAACGGGCAGCGTAACCAAAAGACATTGTTTAAAGATAGGCAAATATACTTCCCCGTTCAACAAAAAAATCGATTATTCTTACTTTGAAACGCAGGAAAGTTATGCTTGGCTTTTCCCTTTAGGTATCAAGGTAATTTACCAAACGGTCTACGAAATGCGCTTAGATTCTATTTCTGTCACGCTAAACGACTGTCTGACCCAACTACAAGCTAAAGCATATGCCGATGCCGTAAATAAAGCCAATTTTGATTTTATCAAAAAAACGGAATACGGAACGGCGGAAAAAAACGGTAATACATATGTTACGGCGACAATATACGCAGATATAAAAATCAGTATAAACGGAGGATAATTTTTTGGCACAACTTACAGGCAAGATAGACACGCCCAGCGTAGACGTATTAATTAAGCTTTTTGGACCGTATGACGAAAATATAAACGAAATCAAAAGGATATTAAACGTAGAAGTAGTAAATATCAACGGTGAATTAAACTTTATAGGCGACGAGAGAAACGTTTTTTTGGCGCGTGAAGTTGTTAAAAAAATCGTAAATTTTATTAATAAAGACGAACAAATTGACATTGGCAGAGTGACCTATATTTGCGAATCGGCGCTTGAAGGCAAGCTTGACGACATAGACCAGTTATTAAATGACGTAGTAGCCGTAACCGTCAGAGGAAAGTTAATAAAATCAAAGACAGTCGGACAAAAAAAATATGTTGATGCCATAACTAAAAATACTATTACAATTTCGGTAGGTCCAGCCGGTACAGGCAAAACTTATCTTGCCGTAGCGCTTGCGGCGTCGGCGTATAAAGCTAAGCAGGTTGAAAAAATAATACTCACACGCCCCGCTGTCGAAGCAGGCGAAAAGTTGGGTTTTTTACCCGGCGACTTGCAAGAAAAAGTAAATCCATATTTAAGACCTCTTTATGACGGCTTGCAGGAAATGTTCGGGCTCGAAACTTATCAAAAGCTTATCGAAAAAGGCGCAATCGAAGTTGCTCCGCTTGCTTATATGAGGGGACGCACCCTGTCAAATGCCTTTATTATTTTGGACGAAGCGCAAAACACCACTAAGGAACAAATGAAGATGTTTTTGACGAGGTTAGGCGAAAACAGCAAAATGGTTGTTACCGGCGACCTGACGCAAACAGATTTACCCGAAGGCAAAAAAAGCGGACTTAAGGATGCGGTTACTATATTAAAAAACATAGAGGGTTTAGCCATATGTTTTTTGACGGAAAAAGACGTGGTGCGCCATCCGCTTGTACAAGCTATCGTAAAAGCATACGAAAAACGCGACAATCTAGAAAAGAGGTAAAATGAAAGGCAAATTAACAAAAAACAAGCTCTTATCGGGTATATTTTTGGCAATAATCAGCTATGTTTTACTCAGCTTATTTTTATGGTTTACCGTATTGAAAAATCAGTTTTTTTCTTACGGCATAAAAACAATAGTTTTTTATTACGTTTCGATTGCGGTGTTTTTTACGGCGTTTCTTTTATATATGTATTATGTCGATACAGAGGTATTGGCGTCGTTGCGCAAAACAGCGGCAATTTTTTTGGTTTTTATTATCAATTATACAATAGTATATTATTGCAGCTTAATAAACAGCAATTTAGCGCCTTTAGCTCTGACTACACTAATGCTAACGCTGTTGGTTGGCGCAAAATCTGCGGTTTTTGCCAACGTAATGCAGATACTTATTCTCTTTACGACTAATTTTGTCTTTGGCGTGATGGACAAAAGCGAATTGTTTGTTTGTCTTTTTGTCGGTCTGTCTACCGTCACCATATCGGCTTTTTCCATAAAACGTCACAGCAAACGGATAAGTTATGTTGGGACAGGTTTAGCGTTAAGCATAATCGGCGCCCTTGCCGCAACAATAATATATTTTATGTTTTTAGAGGGTGCTTTTGTTTTAAAGGATTATATCACCAATGTTTTGCTTGCTTTTGGCGGGGGTATGTTAAACATAATGTTAATGTTTATCTTGCTGCCTTTATGCGAGAGATTATTTAACATAACGACGGATTTTAGACTTGCGGAATTAACAAACACCAATCAGCCGCTTTTAAAACGTTTATTTAACGAAGCTCCGGGTACTTTTAATCACAGTATGACGGTTGCAAACTATACAGAGGCGTGCGCCATGGCGATAGGCGAAAACACTTATCTTGCGCGCGCTGTGGGTTATTACCACGACATAGGTAAATTACGCAATCCCGTTTATTTTAGCGAAAATCAGCGTGACGGATACAATCCCCACAATGAGATTGCGCCCGAAGTAAGCGTTTCGTTTTTAAAAAACCATATAGTTTACGGTTTGAGTTTAGCCAGAACATATAAATTAGATC
>CALGIK010000263.1 GCA_937915515.1 uncultured Clostridia bacterium | reverse complement strand
GAACGGGCAAGAGTATAGTCCCCTTCGTCCTTTTCGGGATAATTTTTATAAAGATATTCGGCTACCACAAAATCTAAAAGAGCGTCGCCCAAAAACTCCATACGCTCATATGTAAGGCTTTTGTCCTGCGTAAAAGACGAATGCGTAAAAGCTTTTATCAACAGATTTTTGTTTTTAAAAGTGTATTTTAAAATATGTTCTACTTCGCTAAGGCTGTTTACCAAGCCGCTTTTTGTAGTATTCAACTTTTCCTCCGTTTTTAGCGTTTGCTTATCTTTGGGTTTACATTTATACTGTCTATTCTGCTTGCTCTGTGTTAGGCAATTCATTTTTAAGATTTACGATAAGATTGTTTTTGTGCATATTAACCACTTGCATAATACTGCCGCAAATACTCTCCGCTCTTGAGCTGCCGTGTGATTTGATAACGATTTTTTCCACTCCCAAAAAGGGTGCGCCGCCGTTTTTGTTGTAATCCATTTTTTGTGCGATATTTTTAAAATTCTTTTTTAACATACTGCCGGCAATTTTAGTCTTTAAACTTGACATAACTTCGGCTTTTATAAGTGACATTAGAGATAAAAATGCTCCTTCAAGAGATTTTAAAGCAATATTGCCCCAAAAACCGTCGCACACGATAACATCATAGTCGCCGCTTATAATTTCCCTCGCTTCCATATTGCCTACAAAATTTAAATCGGTTTGTTTAAGCAATGTAAAGGCTTCATGAGTAAGCTCGTTGCCCTTTTTGTCCTCGGTGCCGTTAGAAAGCAAATTTTCGATATTAAGCATTGTTTTTGCGTAAGCGTTGCCCATTAAAGCAAACTGAACAAGCATATTTGCTTTGCAGTCTACGTTTGCCCCGCAGTCAATCAGCACTGCACTGCCGCCCTTAATTGTAGGCAAAACCGGCGCCAATGCCGGTCGCTGTATACCTTTTATCCTGCCAATCTTTAAAAATGCGCCTGTTAAAACCGCTCCTGTGCTGCCTGCCGATACCATGCCGATACAATCTTTATCCGACTTTGTTTTTTCCAGCGCGACAACAAGGCTGCTGTTTTTTTTGTTTCGTATAGCCGTTGTCGGTACTTCGTCATTACTTATTACTTCTTGCGCATCGCATATTTCGATTCGGGAATAATCGTCAATCGGATAATCTTTTAAAAGCGTTTTTATCTGCTCGCTTTTTCCCGCCATAACAATGTCAAAACCTTTGTATTTACGCATAGCGTCTACGCAGCCGGCTATAATCTCGTGGGGAGCGTTATCCCCTCCGTATATATCAACAACAACTTTCATAAAAAATACCCCATCCTTATATTTAATTGCTTTTCATTATAACTTAATTTATCTATAAATTCAATTGAATAAACAAAAAAAATAAATTGTTTCACTATTTGACAAAATGTTTCACAAAAACAAAAAGCGGGTAGGTTTACCCGCTGTATTTGTCTGTTGTCTAAAATAACTGCCATTAAGTATTAAAAAAGAAATTACTTCTTTTTTTCTTTTTTAACGATAATTTCTCTCCCGTCGTAATAACCGCAAGCCTTGCATACGGTATGGGACAAAATTTTAGCGTGGCATTTCGGACATTCTACCAAATTCGGCATGCTGAGCTTCCAGTTTGCCGATCTGGTGTGTTTCCTCTGTTTAGAGATTTTACGTTTTGGTTCTGCCATTTTTTGCCTCCGTGATTAAATACAAAATACTTTAGTATTATAACTGTCAAATAGTACGTTGTCAAACATTTGCGACTAAATTTTTGCAATCCTCTTGGTTTCACGGGCAATGACAAGCTCTTCGTTGGTGGGGATAACAAGAATTTTAACCTTGCTGTCTCTTGCCGAAATATCGGCTATAGTGCCGCGCGGACAATTCTCGTTTTTGTCTTTGTCGATTTTTACGCCTAAATAATCCATTTCGGCGCATGCGTTATAACGCACATACGGCGTATTTTCGCCCACACCCGCCGTAAATACAATGCAGTCGCAACCATTCATTACTGCAGCGTATCTGCCTATATAACTTTTTATGCTGTATGCAAATATATCGACCGCTAACTTATTGCGGGGATTATCAAAAGCGTTTCCCATTGTCAAGTCTCTGAAATCACTGCTGACTCCCGACAAACCTAACATACCGCACTTTTTGTTTAAATAACTTAAAGTTTGACTTACTGTAAAATTCTTTTTGTTGCATAATGTTTCAACAACGGCGGCATCAATGTTGCCGCAGCGTGTACCCATGGGCAATCCTTCAAGAGGTGTAAAGCCCATAGACGTGTCAGCGCATTTGCCATTTTTTACAGCGGCTATGCTGCTTCCGTTGCCTAAATGGCAGGTGATAATTTTAAGTTCATCGATAGGTTTATTTAAATAACGTGCCGCTTCACCGCTTACAAACATATGGCTTGTGCCATGAAAACCGTATCTTCTTATACGAAGCTGTTTATAGTC
>CALGIK010000262.1 GCA_937915515.1 uncultured Clostridia bacterium | reverse complement strand
AGTTGTCATATCTTTTTCTCACCTTTTTTTATTATTTTTGCATTTTTACCGATTTGCATTATCGTATTTTCTCATTAAATAGGAACGAAGATGCTGCTTACACGCTAAATACGTTCTCTTAAATTATTATTCCAAAATATAATGCTATTATTTCGCGAAGGGCAGGAGGTATCTCTCCTCCCTCGGCAAGAATTCTCATAGCTTCATCGTAATAGTTTTGATAGACATCACGGTAATATGTTTCGCCGTCTATTATTACGTTGTTTTCTATATATTCGCCTCCGGGATTTTTTCCGTTAACAGGAGGACCGTCACCGTCTCCTCCGTCAACCAGTTCGGCAAATATAGCGTAAACAGTAAATCCTTTTTGTATGTTTTTGTCGGTCCTTTCGGGCGATTCCAATCCGTCAGACCATTTTTCGAATTCAAAACCGATATTAGCTACCGCTACAACCGTAGTCGCATCTTTTCCGTAGATGACCACCTGCTCGGCTTCCCCAATAATTACTCCGCCGACATCGGCTACATAGCTTATCGGAATATACAAATAATTATCCTGAGGACCCGGTATTTCGGGTTGAGGATATTCCCATCCTATTTTTGGAGTGACGCTTAAAGCAGATATAGTAACCATTGATACCGAAAAGACGGCAAGCACTATAAGCATTACAATAGGCAATATAAAAATAGAATACTTGAGCTGATTGCCGTTTACCGATTTCAGTTTATCTTTAGCATCTTCCCGTTGAAGCAAAGCAATATACGATTGGTCTTTTTCCAGCTCCATCATTGTAATAAGCCGCTCGTCTAATCCCAATCTGTCTATGCGTTCTGCTATTTGTTTTGTCTTAGGACGAAACTTAAAATAGTAGAATAAAGGCGCTGTAGCTACTACAGCGGCTAGTCCGATACCCATCGAAATCCAAAGCCCGTTATAGTTAACCAAATATGTGATAAATGCCGGAATAATGCTTACCGCAAAGCCGACAATAAATCCACATATTAATGCCTTTATTATTCCCTCTTTAGCTAAACGGGAATAATATTTTTCAAAAATCTGTTTACTATCCATATTATCCTCCTTTTGTGTCACCATCTAGTGAGGCATTATGCTTGTTTATCAACATTTTTATCTAACATGCTATAAAGGTATAACTGTGTTATAAAAATATAACTTGAGTTTAGCACGCAATATCATAAATTGTCAAGCTATTTCATAATTTTCTCAAAAAAAAAGCGTCTGTTAAACATAGCATCTTCGTAATGCTTTTAACAAACGCTTAAAAAGAAACGGTCGCTTAGAATAAAAGTCTATTTGCTGCCGTTTATACCATTTTTAAGGTTAGAAAGGACTTTAACCATATATAATCATATTAAAAATTATCAAAGAAAAATAATAACAAAGTAAGATTTTTTATTTATCCTCATTAAATACCCGTGATAAGAGTTGAATCATGCGGTTATAGAGCGATAAAACTTCTTCCTGTTCGTCAGAAGACATGCATTTATTAAATTTTTCCGCAAAAACCTCGGCATACGCTTTGAGCTCTACTCTTACTGCCTCTTTGCCCTTATCGGTCAATTCTAAAAAAACACTCCTTATAGTGGAAAAGCTTGCTTTTTGGCATAAACCTTTCTGTATTAGAGCATTTCCTAATTTTACAACGTTAGGCGATAAAAGTCTAAGGTCCTTTCCAATTTGAATCAATTGTGTAGGTCCGCTATAATATAAAAACATTGCAAAGTGTACTTGTTGCGGAGTGAGATTAAATCTGTATTCCAGCATGCTTTCTTTGTTAATCGAAAAAGCAGGAACTCCGAACTTGTTATGTATTCCGGCATATTTTGCTTTAAGGTCGATAAATTTTGTTACAAATTCATTATTCATAATTCACCGTATTCATTATAACAATAAATTTCAAATAAAAGCAAATGATTTCTTATAAATAAACATTATTAATCATTGTTATGCAGCTTTGAGAAAAGAAAAGCAAAACAAAAAAGCGCATTCATGTCAATCAGCAGAATTTAGTTAAATGGTTTAAGATAAAAAATCAAAAAATGAAAACGCTTTAAGGTATTTTTACTTTTTACAAAAAACCCTGTCTAAATAAGCTTTTTTTAGTTATCTCTATTGTTTGATTTTATCATTTTGAAAACTTCGTTTAATGCAGTTTTCATAAATGTGTTGACATTGTAATTAAGTCGTGATAATATATGCTTCAAGGTATTATATATTTATAAACTTATAATCTATTACAGTACTAATAAAAATAGGAGGATCTCATGAATAAGAAAAAATTACTCATCATGTTGTTGCTTGTTACTTTGCTTTCCGTAGTAATTGTCGCATGCAATAACACACCAAAACCCCAAACGGATTTACCGGGAACGGGAGTGTATTATTACGACGCTACCGATGGTGTTTATATGATCTCACTAAACAAAGGTAATACGTTTACCTATTTAGTAAGAGGTGATAACAAGTCGGGAACCTATACGTTAGACGGCGAAACATTGACCTTGACTTTTAACGAAGTTAAGGATCAGCCAAAAGATAATGCCATAATAGCTGCGTATAAAGATAGAGTCATAACTTACGACAATATGCGGTTTTTGGAAATGGTTACATATACAGTAACCTTTGATAGTTGCGGCGGAAATAATGTTGCTTCTGTCTCTGTATTAAACGGCAGATCAATATCCAAACCTAATAGTCCCACACGAGTAAACAACGATTTTTATGGTTGGTACAATGAAAGCTCCTTATCAACTCCCTTTATGTTTGATACGCAACCCATAACGCAAGATACTACGCTTTACGCAAGATGGGAAGAAGCACGTTTAGATCAAACGGAATTTACGGTTGACTTTGATCTTTGTTTTGATACTCAAGAAATTTTAGCAAGCAAAACAACCTCGGGCGCTAAGTTATACAACGTGTCAACTCCGATTAGAGAGGGCTATGTATTTAAAGGCTGGTGGGTTAGCATGTTTGATAATAAAGATAAGCTGTCTTATCCTTGGAGTGAGGATATGAAATTTGAGGAGAATACCACGCTTTTTGCTCTTTGGCAGAGTACAGAAAGCATTGCTCCTAAGCTTACTTCGCCTATCGTGAGAGTTGAGTCCAACACAGTCAGATGGGACGTTGTATCAAATGCTTCTCAATACAGAATCAGCATAGTCGGCCCCGAAGGGTTTGCTGCTATAAACAAAACACAAGGCGGCACAACTCCCGTAACATTTGCCTCGACAATACCGGGCGAATATGTTGTTACTGTAACGGCAGAGGGCGCAGGAGGCTCCAATGCTTCTAATCCTACGGTAAGATATTATAACAACAAGGCTCTTGCAAGAGTATCGCTCTTTAGCGTAGCTGCACCTTCAACGCTTATCTTTAATCCCGTAACAAACGCAACAAGTTATATTATATCGGTTACATGCGGAGATGACTCCCACAACCATTCATCTTATAACCTAAAAAATACTACTTCCTTTAACTTTGCCAACTGCCCTATGGGAGAAGAGGGAATCAAATTTAAAGTTACTGCTCAAGCTAACGGCTTTGCCCCTTCGCAGTCAAGAGAGTATGTATATAACAGAGTTTTGGATAAAGTAACAGGTTTTTATTTTAACGAAGCCACTCAAACTTTGTCCTGGGCAGAAGTACTTAACGCCACAAATTATATTATCGGCATTAATGACGGACAGCTTTATTCGATAGACAACGGCAGTAAGACAAGCATTTCTCTTAAGGAATATGCACCCAAAACCGATGGAATAATAATAACCGTTTTCCCTGCAACAAAAGGCTACAATTCACCGGAATACAGCTCTTACACCTTTAACAAGACAACATTAAAAACACCGAGCAATATTCGCATTGAAGGCACAACAATTGTATGGGCAGAAGTAAGCAATGCGGTAAGTTACGGTATAACAATCAACGGTGCTACTTTTACCTCTGATACGACAAGTTTACAGTGGCCTTCTTCTATAAACATCGAACAGGATACTGTTTACGAATTAAAAGTAAAAGCAGTAGCATCAACAAGCGCAACGGATTCACTTTGGAGCGATGCAATTGTTGTTAAAATTACTTCACTTGACCTTTCTTATTCTCAAAACGTTGTATCATGGAACTATGTTTACGGCGCAACGCTTTATGAAGTAAAGGTAAACGAAGGAGAATGGGAAGAAGTAAACCCCCATTTAAATAATGTTGAAATAGACCTAACAAAATCAGGAGTAAACACGATATACGTTAGGTATTTTGACGGCACTGATTATTCCGAGATAGCGTCCGTTGATGTTCTTGCCCATACCGTTAAATTTGACATTCTTTATAACGGCACAGAAATTGAGCCATTATATAAGGCGTATGGTGACAAGATAAATCTTCCGCAACCCGAAAGAGAAGGTTATGATTTTACCGGCTGGTATACCTCAATCGGAAACGGAACTTCACGCTTTGGCTTAAAGTATACAGATACTCTGTATGCAGAATTCGGCGATTTGACATTATACGCAAATTGGGGACCGCAGAAATATACCGTTACCTATGATTTACAGGAAGGCACCGGTGTCAGTGGTTCTGTCAAGGTAACTTATGACAGCAATTACGAATTCGGAGTTCCTACAATTGACAATGAACAACTCGAATTTATCGGTTGGTACAGCGAGCCTAACGGAAACGGAACACGTTTCACAAACGAGTTAGGACAAAATATTGTCAATAAACAGGTAAAAGTTTGGTCTGTAACCGAAGACATAACCGTTTACGCTTATTATGGTCAGATTTTTACTTATACGGCGATAAAAGGTGATACAGAATATGCTATTTCTAAGGGATCGCTCATAAACGAAGTCTCAACAATAGTAATTCCTTCTACGTATAATGGCATGACTTTGTCCGAAATCAGAGGCAATGCTTTCTTAAACTGCACTTCTCTTATTAACGTTAGTATACCTGCTTGCGTAATCTTCATCGACAGCACCGCCTTTAACGGTTGTGCGGGACTTACCCAAGTCGACATGGAAGATAACGCTATTTACAGTTCGATTGACGGCGTGCTCTTTATATTTGATGAAAGCATTAGCATCACAAACTTACACTATTACCCGCATGCAAAACCCGGTGCATACACGATACCCGATTTTATTAAAAGCATCGGCGTTAATACTTTTGCTAAACGCACCGGTCTTACCAAAATAACTATCCATAATAGTATTACCTCCATCAGCACTACTGCTTTTAGCGGCTGCTCTAACCTTGCTGAGGTAATCTTTGAAGATGGTACCGAAGCGCTGACTATCGGCACAAACGCTTTCTTAGATTGCACCTCTTTGGTAAACATCAACCTTCCAAGCAGATTAACAAGCGTTGCAATTAATACCGGTACATCTGCTGTTAACTCCTTTAGCGGATGCATAAACCTCGAAAACATCAATGTAGCCGCCGAAAACAAAGCATACAGCTCAATTGACGGTGTATTGCTTAACAGCGATGGAACTACACTTATTTATTATCCTTTAGGAAAAGAAGGAGCATATACCATTCCTGAGGGCGTAAAAACAGTGGGCGCTTACTCTTTTTACGATCACGCAAAGATTACCAATATTGTTATTTCTAATACAGTAACAAGTATCGAAATTCGCGCCTTTGCAAAATGTCTAAATGTAATATCTATAACCTTTAAAGCAGGCGGCACTGAGGACTTAGTCATAGGTGACCGTATTCTCCAAAGCACTGTTGTTGACACTAACCTTACAACAGTTATATTTGAAGAAGGTTGCACTGTAGCTTCAATCGGTCAGTATGCTTTCCAAAACCGTGCAGGTATTGTAGAGATAACCTTCCCGGCTAGTTTAAACGGCATTATAGGCGCAAGCTCTTTTAACGGATGCTCTGCTTTAACTACTATTACCTTTAGGTCGGGAAGCGCCCTTACATCCATAAAAGGCAGTGCTTTTAACAACACCGGCTTGGTCAGCGTAAACAACATACCCGCAAGCGTTGAAGAAATAGCCTACGGCGCATTTGGCAGAAACGCAAAACTGATCACTGTAACATTTGAAATATCTCAAACGGATGAAATAGAATTATACATTGATGATAATGTCTTTGTGGATTGTTCTGCTCTTAAAAGTATAGACTTCCCGTCACGCGTATCAAATTTGTATTCCAGCGCATTTGGAGGCTGTATCGCTTTAACCGATATCAATATTGATAATGATTTATACAGTTCGGTAAACGGCGTTGTCTTTGATACTGACGGAACAAGACTTTACTATTATCCTTTAGGAAGATTGGGAGCATATACGATTCCCGAGGGTGTGACACACATCGGCAGCACTGCCTTTGACGGACAAGTTAATATTACAGAAATTACTTTCTCTAAGAGCTTGACACATATCGGCAGTTTTGCATTTGGAGATTGCTCCAAACTTGATTTAATTAACTTTAACGGAGCGGCAGTTATCGAAATAGGCGCTTCTGCTTTCCGTAATTGTGTATCTTTAACAAGTATTTCAATTCCGAGCAGCGTAATCAGTATAGGTTCTTTAACCTTTGCAGGTTGCACAAACTTAACTCAAATCATTGCGGACGAATCCAATACAGTTTACAGCACAATCGACGGCGTACTATTTGATACAGAGGGAACAAGGTTAGTTTATTACCCCATAGGAAAGACAAGTCAGGAATATGTTGTACCCAACGGAGTAACTCATATAGCTGATTATGCATTCTATTACATGACAAACCTTACAAGTGTAACTCTCCCTGATACCTTGACTCATATCGGAACTTATGCTTTCCAAAACTTTACATCTCTTACAAGCATAACCATACCGAGTACGGTAGTAAGTATAGGAACATACGCTTTCTACAATTGCTCCGGTTTGACTGCTGCGACTATTTTAGAGGGAGAAGCTGATTTGACTATCGGTAATAACGCCTTCCAAGGCTGCACAACTCTTGCAAGCGTAAATATCCCTAATAGAGTAACAAGCATCGGTAACAATGCTTTCTACGGTTGCTCAGCATTAAGTGCTTTGACAATTGCTGCCGGAGAAAAAGCTTTGACTATCGGCACTTATGTCTTCCAAAACTGCATAAGTCTTGCAAGCGTAAATATCCCTAGTAGAGTAACAAGCATCGGTAACTATGCTTTTGCAAGCTGCACGGCTTTGAGCAGTGTAACCATTGCCGAAGAAGGTACAGCGTTGACAATAGGCACTTATGTTTTCCAAAAGTGCACAGCTTTAACTACCATAACAATACCCGCCAAGGTAACAGTTATTAGCTCAAATGCCTTCAACGGTTGGACGGCAGCACAAAAGATTATAGTTAAAGGACGTACCGCAGCGCCTGCCGAATGGGACAAAAACTGGAATCAAAACTGTTTAGCTGTTATCGAATGGGTTGCATAACTTAACGATAATACTAAATATATAACCATGCGCAAAACCACCGATTTAAAGTCGGTGGTTTTAAATTTGCTGCAAATGCAAAAAGACTCTCCAAATTATTTAGAGAGTCTTTATTTAAGTTAGGTTTTTATTTTAGCTTAAAACTTGTAGAGAGTATTGAAGTTTTGCAAAAAATCGGGTAATTCCTTTTTGTCATAGCTGAAGGTAAAAATAAATTCCACACCTGAAGATTGTGACAATTTCGCCAATTGCTCAAACAAATAAGAAAGTTGCTCAACGCTTTTGTTGACTATTTTTATGATACCGTCAAAAAACAATTTTTCGATGTCATAATTTACCGCCAACATTCCTTTAATAAAAGCTACCAAATTCTCTTGTGTGTTTATGCCGTATTCGCTTGTGTCTACCAGCTTAATAGCATGCGCTAAATCGTGCAATCTCGAATTGTCTTTATCGACGTAGACCAAAACACCTTTTGCGGTTTTAACGCTTGCATTTGCGATCTCTACCAATTTTTTTGTTTTGCCGCAACCTTTTGGTCCATAAATAAGGTGGATTTTATCCATATTGCCTCCTTTTATTTTATTATATCAAATTGTGTCAGAAAATTTATTAAATTATCAGCAAATTTCTTTAACAAAATCCTTAAAGCGTTTTGCGCCCTCTTTAATGACAGCAATATCCAAAGTATATGTCAGTCTTACGTAGTCGGGTGCGCCGAAAGATTCACACGGGATAACTGCAACATATTTATTTTCGAGCAGTAATTGGCTGAATTTTAAAGCGCTGTCAATTTTTTGTCCTTTGTATGACTTATTTATCAGGTGTTTAATATTGACCATAACATAAAATGCGCCACCGCCCTTTACACAATCCACTTCTTTAAAATCCTTAAAGCAATCCAAGAGTGCATCACGGCGTGATTCAAAAACACCGCGCATTTCGCTGATAAAGTTTTGTCCTTTTGTAAGCGCAACTATAGAAGCGTGCTGTGCCATCGTGTTGGCGTTGCTTGTCTGGTGGCTCTGCATTGCTCCCATCTTTTTTGCGGCGGCAGTACTGCTTGCCGAATAACCGATTCGCCAGCCTGTCATAGCATAAGCCTTGCTCATACCGTTAATAAGTATTGTGCGCTCTTTTATTTGTTCGTCAGCGCAGGCTATCGAAAAATGCTTATTGCCATCATAGCTTAACGCTTCGTAAATTTCGTCGGAAATTACCCATATATCAGGATATTCTTTCAACAACTCAGCAAATTCCCTTATAACACTTTCGGGATACAGAGTGCCGCTGGGATTATTAGGGGTGTTAATTATTATGGCTTTGGTTTTATCTGTAATAGCCTTTTTTAACGCCGATACGCTCAGCATAAAGCCGTTTGCAGCATTTGTCTCAACAATAACCGGTGTGGCGCCGCATATCTTGATTAGTTCGGGATAAGTCAGCCAATAAGGAGCTATTATTATGACTTCGTCGCCTTCCTGCGCTACAGCTTGTAAAGCGTTAAACAAGCATTGTTTTGCCCCGGTACTTATGACAATTTGCTCCGGAGAGTAAGTTAGCCCGTTGTCATTTTTAAGTTTTTGACAAACAGCCTCTTTTAATGCTGTTAAGCCGCTTGCAGCCGTATACTTGGTATAGCCTTTGTCTAAAGCTTGTTTTGCAGCGTCAATAATAAATTGCGGGGTATTAAAATCAGGTTCGCCCGCCGCAAAACTAATCAAATCATAACCGTCAGCTTTCATTTGATTTGCTTTCGCCGTAATTGCCAGCGTAAGACTTGGTGATACGTTTTTTGCTCTGTTTGTAAACTCCAACATGTTTTTCCTCCGTTTTTTTAGCGCTTAAAAAGCGTTAGTTGTCAGTGTTTTGAAGCTTGGCTGTTTGGTCGGCGATACGCAAAGCTTCTACCATTTGGTCGATGTCGCCGTTTATAAATGTATCAATAGAGTATATGGTAAAATTGATACGATGGTCCGTCACTCTGCCCTGCGGAAAATTATAGGTGCGGATACGCTCGCTGCGGTCTCCGGTGCCTACCTGCGTTTTGCGGGCGGAAGCATATTCCTTATCGGCGGCTGTCTGATACATATCGTATAACTTGCTTTTTAGCATCTGCAAAGCATATTCTCGGTTTTGTATTTGACTGCGCTGCGTTTGACAATTGACTACAATACCTGTAGGCAGATGCGTTATGCGTATTGCACTTTCCGTCTTGTTTACGTGCTGACCGCCTGCGCCGCTGCTGCGGTAAGTATCTATTTTTAAGTCCTTTTCGTTTATGTCGATTTCGACGTCTACAGCTTCGGGCAAAACGGCTACAGTCACTGTACTGGTATGAATTCGCCCTTGCGACTCAGTTTCGGGTACACGCTGAACACGGTGTACTCCCCCTTCAAACTTAAAGCGGCTGAAGGCGCCGTTGCCAACAATCATAAACGACGCTTCCTTAACGCCGCCCAACTCGTTTTCGCTTACATCGATTTCTTCAATCTTCCAACGCATTTTTTCGGCATACATATAATACATACGCCTTAGTCCTGCGGCAAAGAGCGCTGCTTCCTCTCCGCCTGCCCCGGCGCGTATTTCTACGATAACGTTTTTTTCGTCATTGGGATCGGTAGGCAATAGGAGCACTTTCATCTCCTGCTCGTAATTTTCTTTATTTTCTTTAAGCTGTTTTATTTCGTTGTGCAACAGATCAATCATGTCTTTGTCCGATTCCGTATCAATTAAAGACAGACTGTCTTTTAAATCGGCATCGACTTTTTTCCATTGCTCGTATTTTTCGACAACGGGCTTAATATTAGAATGTTCCTTTACTAATTTTTTCCATTCGTTATTGTTTGCGATAACTTCGGATTTGCTGATTTGTTCAGTCAGGTATTGGTATCTTGTCCTTATTTTTTCTAATTTGTCAAACATATACTCCTTATTTTTTGGTAGCCATCACTATCCTGTCGTGTCCGCTGTAATCCTTTAAAATTTCTACCGTGTATTTTGCGGCAAACATTTCACTTGCCTCTTTGCCTTGGTCAAAGCCTATTTCCATAAACAGCTTTCCGCCTTTTACTAAAAAACTGTCGGCTTTTTCGTTTAATATCCTGTAAAAATTAAGTCCGTCTTGACCCCCGTCTAAAGCTGAGTGAGGCTCGTAATCCTTTACGCTTTTGTCCAGTGCGTCAATATCCAGTGTTTTAATGTAAGGAGGATTGCACACTATAAGCTCAAATTTGCCTTTTATTGACTTAAACATATCGCTGACAACAAATTTTACGTTTTTGACGTTTATCTTTTTAGCGTTTGATTTTGCCGTTTTTATTGCCTGCTTGTTTATGTCGGACAATACTACGTGTGCTTGGGTTTTTTTTGCGACGGTCAGCCCGATGCAGCCGCTGCCGCAGCACAAGTCCAAAACCCTTTTAGAATTAGCTTTTATTACCTGCTCCGTTAACAATTCCGTTTCGGGACGAGGTATCAGCACATTGCTGTTTACATAAAAAAAGTTTTCAAAAAACGGTGCTGTGCCCACGCCGTAACAAAAAGGCATACCTTGGCTAATTTCTTTTATAATTTTGTCGGCTTTAACAACCCAACATAAACTTATTTTCAGCTTCTGTTTATCTGCCGTATTATCGATTTTTAGTAAACTGTCCGCCGCCCATTGCGTATTACGCACATCTAAATCATATCTGACCAGCATACCTTTAATATGCTGATAAAACTGCTCATATGTAATAGGTTTGGGAAAATATTCCTCAGCAATAGTCGGGTCGCTGTCCATCTCCAGGACCTTTTTAAAGGCGGTTAAAGCCACCTCGCACATGTCTTCGTCAGGCTCTAAGGTGGTTATCCTCTGCATTGCTTTGCCCGCCGCTTTTAACGGAAGCCATATTTTGCTGTTTGATTTTGCCAGCGCCATTAATACTTCGTAACTGATAGCCGCTACTACAGGCACAAAAGCAAGGTTGATTAAAAATCTGACCCATCCTTTGTCAAAGTATGCGTCAAAGCCTACAGCGGCAAAAACAAAGGAAGCAGCCATTACTAAAACTATGCTTAAAACAAATACGTACACAATAAAGGAGGTGCCGCATCTGTCATGGTGTTTGCTGCTTATTTTGACGTTTTGTACGTTCAGCTCTAAGCCGCTCTCAAAACAGTTTATTGTTTTATGCTCGGCGCCGTGATACATAAAAATACGCCGTATGTCCTTGTTTTTTGACACCAGCATAAAATAACCAATAACGACTAATAATTTTGAAATTTCCTGTATGGCAATTTTGCCTATTTTGCCTATTTTTATATCAAAAATAGAATTTATCCATTCGGGCAAGTAAGTCGGCAACAAAACAAAAAGCCCTATGGCTATAGCAAAACCTAAAAGCATACTGATAACCATGGCTGTTTTTAAACCTTTTCCGTCATCGGCAGTCACCTCATCCTCGCCGGCAACCTCTGCCGACTTCATAAGAGTTTTGGTGCCTATTACAAGGTTTTCGATTAAATTTATTATACCTCTTATAAAGGGAATTTTGTTAAACGGTTTTTTGGGTGGTATGCGGGTAGCCTCGGTGCGTATTACGCCGCTTTCGTCACGCACACATAGTACGTTACTGCAAATGCCTCGCATTAATACACCTTCCATAACAGCTTGTCCGCCAATTTTACTTTTTGCCATTGTTTTACCTAAATTTATTATATCAAACAAAATATTTTTATGCAACAAAAAAGCACAGAAGAAAATCTCTGCGCTTAAATAATACGGGATGTTTACATTCCGTAACGCTTCTTAAATTTATCTACTCTGCCGCCTGCATCAACCAATTTTTGTTTGCCTGTAAAATAGGGATGGCATTTGTTGCAAATTTCTACCTTTATCAAATCGCCTTTTTTTGTGCTGCCTGTAGTAAATTTTTCGCCGCAAGCGCACTCAACTGTGACTTGATGATAATCTGGATGTGTTTTTTCCTTCATAGGTATACCTCACTTTTACTTTTAAGCCTTTCTATTATATATCAGAGCTTAATTTTAGTCAAGGTTTTTTTAAGGTTTAATGCCGAATAATTTCAACCTTTGGCGCTCTGCTTATAAAGCTACGGTAAAAGGTAGACGAGGTAAGGTTTTTTTGATATAATATGTTGTGTTTTTGGGAGATAATATGAAATCGTGGAAATTAATTAAGCCAAACACTTTACAGTTTTTTACCGAAGAGCCGTCAGAATTAGATGCATCCAAAAACATTAAGGTAAAAATGGATAAGGTGCTTATCGCTCACAACGATATACTTCTTTTTAATAACAAATCTGCCGCTTTACCCGATATGGTCTTAGGCAGCATAGGAGTCGGCGTTGTAAGCGAAGTATTAAACGCCGAGAAAGCGCGTTTTTCCCGCATGGACAGAGTGGTTATCGAACCGTATTTAGCTTGCGGCAACTGCCGTTTTTGTAAAGATGAAGAATATCTTATGTGCACAAAAAAACAGCAGTTAGGCATAAATGCAGACGGCTTATTGCAGGATTTTATCAGCCTTCCGCAAAAATGTTTATTTGGCTTGCCCGAAACATTAAGCAGCACAAACGCACTGTTGACCCGTGACACCGGATAAGTACCTTCATA
>CALGIK010000261.1 GCA_937915515.1 uncultured Clostridia bacterium | reverse complement strand
AACATTTGCAGATATTTTTCGGCACGTTCCTTAATTTGTTCCACAGGCACGTCATACATAATGCCCATAAAATTAAGATACTCTCTCCCCGTAAGCTTTTCGGGGACGGCATGGTCGTCGCTGACATAGCCGATAAGTTTTTTAACTTGGTCACGGTTTTTTACCAAATCCAGACCGTTTACTTCTATCGCTCCGCTTGTAGGAGTGAGGATAGAAACAATCATTTTGATTGTTGTGCTTTTGCCGGCGCCGTTTGGCCCTAAAAAGCCAAAAATTTCACCGTTATTTACCTCAAGGTTAAGATTATTAACCGCTAAGGTGCCGCTGTTTTTGTATTCCTTTGATAATCCGATAAGTTTTAGCATATTATCTCCAATTTAATTAGCGTTTTTGATTTTTACTTTTTTTAATTTGTTTTTTTAGGATTTTTGTTTCCGATATCCGCTCCGTTGCCGGTAGGTCGGTAAAAAACCTTATCCGTTACGTTTTCCGGCAGATATTGCTGAGCGACATAACCTCCGTAAGAATGAGGATATTTGTAATCGCCGAATTTCCCCTCTTCGCTTGTGAGAATGGTCCATAAGATGAGTGGGCACTCTGGCAGTTACATATTCTCTCGCCGCAGCCGTCGCTCCTTCAAGCGCTTCTACGCAACTGTTTGACTTAGGAGCGTTAGCAATATACAAAATTGCTTGCGTTAAGGGCAAGCGTCCTTCGGGCAATCCTATGTTTTTAAAAACTTCAAGCGCGGAAGAAGCCACAACCAAAGCCATTGGGTCGGCTAATCCCACGTCTTCCGCCGCACAAATGCTGATACGGCGGGCAAGCAGCATAGGGTCGCATCCGCTTTCGATAAGTCTGCAAAACCAAAACATAGCCGCATCAGGGTCGCTGCCCCGCATGCTTTTGATAAAAGCCGATATCATATCGTAATAATTTTGTCTGTCAACGCTTAAAGGTTTTGTCTGCATGGCTTGGCGGACATTATCTATTGTTAATTCTACCCCATTTGGGCTTGGTTCCGTTGTAAGAGCCGACAGCTCAAGTGCGTTGTAAGCGTTACGCATATCACCGCCGCAAAAGGAAGCAATATAGCTTAGCGTTTCGTCGTCTGCTATTACATTTAAGTCTTTTAATCCTTTTTGACTGTTTAAAGCACGTTTTAAACCGTCGACTATATCTTGCTCTGTCAGCGCATAAAACTCGTATACATGGCAGCGTGAAACTATTGCCGGCGTCATCGAATAATATGGATTTTCCGTCGTGCTGCCTATAAAAATTATCGTGCCTTCCTCAATGGCTTTTAATACGCAATCACTTTGAGATTTGCTCCAGCGATGGCATTCGTCAAGCATTAAATAGGTTTTTTTGCCGTAAAGATTTTGTCTCTTTGCCGCTTCCTCAATGACTTTTTTTGCGTCTGCAACACCGCTTGTGACTGCGTTTAACTTAACAAAAGCGCCGTCGGTGGAATTTGCTATTATACCCGCAAGAGTGGTTTTGCCGGTGCCCGGAGGTCCCCAAAAAATACAGCTGCCCAATTTATCGTTTTTTATTGCGCGCGAAAGCGGACTGTTTTGGTAAATAATGTGGTTTTGACCGATAAACTCATTTAATACGACGGGTCGCATACGCTCTGCAAGAGGTTGCACAGCGTTTGCATTTTCGTACATATTAAAATCGATATCTTTACGCATAAAAATATATTATCACAAACAGGACAACTTTGCAATAACTTTAAATATAGACAATAAATAAACACTGCATAAAAAAACGAGTCCTTACACTTTTTTTGTCTTGATTAACAATAATAATATTTTATCTTTCTTACGCCATTAATCAATGATGCGCCACTTTAACAAAACTATCCCTACAGTAAATCTGTAGAGATAGTATCAAAAATCGTTTATAGCTTGTTATTTTATCAATAAAATTCACCGATGATTTTTTACTGTTGTTGTTTAGCGTATTTATTGCCGACATTCCTGCGCAAGTTTTTTAAAAGCAGGAAGGCTTCGTTCTATTTGTTGTGTCGTTACGCAATAAGCGATACGCACATAACCCGGCGCTCCGAAAGAGTCAGCGGGAACAAGCATAAGCTCATATTTTTTTGCTTTTTCGCAAAACTGCCCTGCATCGGCAATAGGAGTTTTTACAAAGAGATAAAAAGCTCCGTCGGGATACACGCAGTCATAGCCGTATTCCTTAAGCGCATTGTAAAGGAGGTCCCTGTTGGTTTTGTATATACTTGTATCGGCAACCTCGCCTAAGCATTTGGCGGCAACACGCTGAAATAAACTGGGCGCACAAACATATCCTAACGCCCTGCCCGCACCGCATACTGCGGCATAAACATCGTTGCAATTTTCCATATTCGGATTGACGGCGATATAGCCTATCCTTTCTCCGGGGATACTTAAAGACTTGCTGAAAGAATAGCAGATTAATGCATTATTATAATAATTTAATATATAAGGAACATTTATGTCTTCGTAAACTAATTCCCTATACGGCTCGTCGCTTATTATGTATATAGGATGACCGTATTCCTTTTGCTTTTGCGTTAAAATGCTGCAAATATCTTTTATTGTCTCTTGGGTATAAATTACGCCGCTGGGGTTATTTGGACTGTTTATAACAACGGCTTTTGTTTTTGGACTGATTTTTGCCTTAAAATCCTCTAAATCAGGCTGCAAATTTTCTAACGGATTAACCGATACGGTTTTTACGCCGTTAACTGATGCAAAAACACGGTATTCGGGAAAGTACGGAGCAAAAATAATCATCTCATCGTCATTCACACATAAGGCTTTAAAGCTTATTGCAAGTCCTGCCGCCGCACCTGTAGTCATATAAATATGCGAGGCAGAAACGTCAGCGCCGTATTGATTTTTTATGTATTGCGAAATTGCCGAACGCACTTCAATATCGCCCTGAGCGGAAGTATATCCGTGCAGTTCGATGCTGTTAAAATTGTGCGCTAAATCGGCTATGGTTTTGTTTACGATTTCCGGAGCGGGGACGCTTGGATTGCCGATTGAAAAATTAAAAACATTTTCCTTGCCTACAATTTTTTCACGCTGTTTGCTGTACTCAAAAATTTCCCTTATTATTGAGCGTTTGTTTCCTAATTCCTTCATTGCTTCGTTTATCATTGTAAAACCTCTTATGTATATTATACCATTTTTTTATAAAAACTCTACTGTTTTATAGGCATAACAACAGTATTAATCTTGCGTTTTTGTTTTTACGCTCTTGTTTTAGCTTTTTGTTTTATTCTTCTTATTTCGTTCTACTTCGGTCTTAATGTTTTTTATCTGTTTAACCATAATATAAACCAAAACGGCTAATATTAATATAAAAAAAAGAGTATAGGCGTTAAACAGCAGTTTAGCTATACTGCCTAATGCAAAGTTAGTCCATACAACCTTACCCAACAGATTTTGTTGTCCGACGGGGTTTATATCTATTGAGTCATTGTTTATGCCCTTTGTAGTAAGAGAAATTTTGTCCTCTTGATTATTAATCCCAACCACCCTATGGACAATAATTATCCCTTTTGTTGACGGGTCGATT
>CALGIK010000260.1 GCA_937915515.1 uncultured Clostridia bacterium | reverse complement strand
GTCGTCGTAAGGATTGACAATTAATCTTAGGTAAGCCGTTGCATCCTTAATTTCCTTACGCTCAAAAAACTTAAAACCGCCAAATACCTTATACGGTACGCCGTAACTTAAACACTCCTGCTCGAAACCTCGGGATAAAGCGTTTATGCGCATCAAAACGGCAAAATCGGAATATTTATAGGAACCACGCTTAACAAGCCCCTGTATGTTGTCCAATACAAAACGTGCTTCCTCCATCTCGTTAGATGCGGAGTAGTTTTCAACTCTGACGCCGTCGGGATTAGTTGTCCAAAGCTTTTTTTCAAAACGGTTGTCATTTTTGCTTATGATTGCGTTTGCTACGTCCAAAATCTTTTTAGTGCTGCGATAGTTTTGCTGAAGGTAAAATATTTGCACATCGGGAAAATCACGTTTAAAACGCATCATATTGTCGGCATCGGCAGCCCGCCAGCCGTATATGGACTGATCGTCGTCGCCTACGACAAAAATATTGCCTTCCCTGCCGCTTAAAAGCTTAAATATCTTATATTGAACGGCATTGGTGTCCTGAAACTCGTCAATGTTAATGTAGCGGAAACGCTCTCTGTATTTACTTAAAATTGACGGGTAATCACGAAATAATATATATGTGTTTAAAAGCAGGTCGTCAAAATCCATGGCGTTTGACTCTTTTAAACTTTTTTCGTAACCAATCAGCACCCGCGTTAAAGCTTCGCCGTCCGCCTCACTATTTATATTTGCTTCATCTACAAATTGACCTATTGTCGCACCGTTGTTTTTTGCCAAAGAAATATAGCGTTCGGCACGGTCTAAAATAGCATCATTATTTGTCTCTTTGATAAGCCGCTTTAATACTCTTACTGTATCGGTGTCGGTATATATGGTGAAACCCCGTTTATATCCTAACTTGTCAGCTTCTGCTCTTAAAACGAAAGCGCACATACTGTGTATTGTACATACTGTCATGCCTCGGGTATCGCAGGTATTAAACAGTCGTTCTTTCATCTCGTTGGCGGCTTTATTAGTGAAGGTTATTGCTAAGATGTTGTAAGGACTAATGCCGCTGTCTATCAAATTTGCTATACGCTTGGTTAATACACGTGTTTTTCCGCTGCCTGCGCCGGCTAAAACCATGATTGCACCCTTTAATGCTTCTGCCGCTCTTTGCTGCTCATTGTTAAGCGTTATCATCACTGTATGTTACCGTCACTTTTTTAACAAAATAGGGTTTGCCCTTTAACTCATAATAATTTACAAAATAAATGCAGTTTAGCACATAGGACGAAAGAGAAATAAGCAGCATTGTAAGTATCAGTACCACAAGCGGCTGAAATAAAAATATTATTGAGAAAGCTACTAAACTGGTAATAGTAATAACAATAAAGCTTTTTAAAAATAAATTCCAAAAATCGTCAAGCATATATATTATACCGCTCTTAAACGCCTGGCGGGTTTTTGACGTTTCGTTGATATTTACGGGCAACCAGTAAGCAAGCATAGCGCTCCTTGCGCTTACAAGCGCCGCCCAAATAAGCAAGCTTATGATTATTCCTGTCATGCCTAAGTTTACAAAGGTGATAAGGTACGCCCCTAATGTTAAAAACAGACAGCACCAATCCATAATCAAATTGATAAGAGCCCTTAAAGCCATCATACGCATACTGTCCACAGATTTTTTTATTACCGACCAAAGATAAAAAGGCTTGGAATTTGTCGTCATAAACTGATTAACGCTGAAAAACGTCGGGAATACGGATAAACCTACAAGAAAGTAAACGGCATAACCTGCTATTATGGTTGACCATATTGCGGTAGCAAGTTTTACGTTAAAATTTGGGATAGTTGACAGCGATTGCGAAATGCTGTCAATATAACTTAAGATTTTTTGGCTGAATTCCGTTTGGTCTGCGCTGTTCCAATTAACAAGGTAGCTTATAAGTTCCTGCGTCTTACGAACCAATCCTTCCTTTTCTATCGCCTTTACAATAAGGTTGCCGAAGTTAAAGAAAAACAAGCCGAATATAGCAACAATAAAGCAAATAGCCAATATCTGAAGCAAAAGCGATTTTAAATGTGTGGTATAATTGTTGCCTATTAATAGGAAAGTTTTTTTAGCGTGCATCGTTATCCCTCCTTAGTCAAATATCTTGATTTTCAAATCAGCCCGTTTAGTTTCGGTGTATTCGGCGTATTTGCATACGGAAAAACTCGGCAAAAACATAAGCCACCATAGATAAAACAAAAACCGTGCTAAAATTAATACGACATTATCATACATATCGGGCAGCCAAAACTGTTGAGGCAATAAGCGGCACAAAAACAAAAGCGCTTGACTGATAAGAACCGTAGCCAAAATGCGGATTACCGAATCAAAAAAATGTGCGCCTGTTAGCTGTGCCGAATAGCTTGCGGCAAAACCAAAACGGTAACCGTCAAAATACATACTGGGCGGCGTCAAGATAAGTAAACTAAAAAATACAAAATACGCCGTATAAAAAATGAGCGTAATAAAGAGCGAAAACGCAAAAAACGCCCATCCTTGCGCAATAATACTGATTAAAACAATTGCGCCGCAAAGTAAAAGAGTCCACACTTGATACAAAACAAACATCAAAAATAAATAAGGAAACAAAAACAAAAAGCTTTCGTTAAGGTTTTTGAAAAAATTGCCGTACCTGTGTGTACCTAGTTTTATATGCCTTTCGACAAAAGTGAAAGCCATGCAAAGTCCTATAATCAACACTACATATGTAAAGAGCCAAAACCATATAGCGTTTATACCTAAAACTGCATCGCTTTTTATGTTTACAAGAGAAAAAAAACTGTACAAATCTGTATAAAAATGTGCAAAACTAATTTGTCCGCCGCTTTTGATTATATTAGCCATGTTGATAAACAAGACGACAGGACCTTTTTCGCTCTGAAAAAAAGCAAGCATAAGCGATGGCAAAACTACCAAAGGCAAAAGATAAATAAAGTTTTTAAATACGTAATAAGTAGCGGATTTTGATTGCAGTCTCATTATATCCTCCTGTTAAGGCACAAATTCAACCAGTATCTGATTGGAAATGTAAATATCTTGTTGGGGCAAAAATAACCGTCCCTCTTTATATTCCAGTAAACCTTTTTTGCTTAAAGTTTCAAACTGATTTTTGTAGACGTTAAAAAAGCTGACTCCAAAGCTGTCCAAAAAATCCTTTTCGGCAAACCCTTCACTCTTACGCAAAGCAAGCATTACAAATTCGAAGTATGCCTCCTTGTTTTTTATTGTCTTTATATTTTCTGTCGGAAGCCGATTAGCGTTAAGTTCATAAATATATTTATTTAAGCTTTTTGTGTTTGCGATGCGGCGATTGTTGTAAAAACTGTGGGCGGCTAAACCTAAACCTAAATATTCACCCCTGTCCCAATAATTGAGGTTGTGTTTACATCTGTAACCGCTTTTGGCAAAATTGCTTATTTCGTAACGGCTAAAGCCGTTGTCAGTCAAAAAATCGCTTGCATATTCGTACATAGAAGCTGTTTCGTCGTCGTTGGGCAAAACAATTTCGCCTTTTTTTACGGCTTTATACAAAGCAGTACCGCGTTCCAAAATTAAGCCGTAGACAGAAATATGAGTGGCTTTTGCGTCTAATGCGTTTTTTAAGGTATCAATCAACTCTGTTTGCGTCATACCGGGAAGCCCCAACATAATATCGACATTAAAGTTTTTGAAGTACTCGTTAATAATTTTTGCTGCTCTTAAAAAATCGCTGCGGGTATGCGGACGGTTTATTTTTTTTAATATCCCGTCGCTAATACTTTGCAGTCCTAAACTTATGCGGTTTACTCCTAACGTGCATAAGGTTTTTGCAAAGTTTTCAGTCACGCTGTCAGGATTAGCTTCAACGGTAAATTCTGCAACGGGGTTTATATTAAAATTGTTTTTTATGCCGCTGATAAGCGTTGACAAAAGGTTAATATCAAAAAAACTGGGAGTACCGCCGCCTATATACACTGTGTCAAAGATACAACCGTTAAATCTGCCTCTTAATAAAGAAATCTCTTTTTGTACGCATTCGGCATATTCCTCAAACATATCTGTTTTGTCCGCAAAACTGCAAAAGTCGCAATAAGCGCATTTGGATTTACAAAAAGGAATATGCAGATATAAGCCTAGATGGCGGGTGTTATTCATCGTCAATTTTAAGCACCGACATAAAAGCTTCGGAAGGAATAGCGACATTGCCCACCTGTCTCATGCGCTTTTTGCCCTCTTTCTGTTTTTCGAGCAGTTTCTTTTTTCGTGATATATCGCCGCCGTAACATTTTGACAAGACGTCTTTGCGTAAAGCTTTTACCGTTTCACGAGCGATAATTTTGCCGCCTATAGCCGCTTGAATGGGTATTTCAAACATTTGACGGGGTATAACGTCACGCAGTTTTTCGGCAACTTTGCGTCCCCTTGAATATGCGTTGTCTTCGTGGACTATAACCGAAAGCGCATCGCACATTTCGCTGTTTAAGAGTATATCCAATTTAACGAGCTTGCTTGGCTTGTATCCTTTTATCTCATAGTCAAGACTTGCGTAACCCCGTGTACGGGATTTGAGATTATCAAAAAAATCGTAGATAATTTCGTTTAAGGGTATTTCGTAAGTCAGGCGCACACGCTTGGGGTCCATATAGGTCATATCTATAAAAACGCCTCTTTTACTTTGGCATAGCTCCATAATATTGCCTACATATTCGGGCGGAGTGTAGATAAAAGAAGTGGCAACAGGCTCTTCCATATGCTCAATACTCGTTACATTAGGCAATTTTGACGGATTGTCAATATCGAGCATATCACCGTCGGTTGTGTAAACGTGATAGTTTACGCCCGGTGCGGTGGTAACTAAATCCAAATCAAATTCACGCTCCAGTCGCTGTTGAATAACGTCCATATGCAGCAGACCCAAAAATCCGCACCTAAAACCAAAACCTAAAGCTAAGGAAGTATCGGGAGTGTATTCGAGAGAGGCATCGTTTAATTTTAATTTTTCCAACGCTTCCTTTAAGTCCTCGTATTTGCTGCCGTCGGCAGGGAATATTCCGCAGAAAACCATAGGCTGTACATGCTTGTAGCCTTTATAAGGCTTGTCCGTAGGTCTGTCAGCATCAGTTACCGTATCGCCCACATGAGCGTCTGCCACCGTTTTTATGCTTGCCGCAATATAACCGACGTCTCCTGCTGATAATTTACTTGTTGCGCTCATAGAAGGTGTAAAAATGCCTACTTCCGTCACATCGTAAATTTTGCCCATTGACTCAAACATTTTTATTTTTGTACCTATTTTGACCTCGCCGTCAAAGATACGCACAAAAAGTAATATGCCTTTATAATTGTCGTATACGCAATCAAAAATAAGCGCTTTTAACGGTGCGCTGCTGTCGCCTACGGGAGGAGGAACTTTTTTGATTACTTGGTTAAGCACATTTTCGATATTAATGCCCTCTTTAGCCGAAATAAGAGGTATATCTGTCGTATCAAGACCCAATTCCTCAATTTCGGTTTTTGCTTCGTCGGGACGGGCGGAAGGCAAATCGATTTTGTTTATTACCGGCAATATTGTTAAGTCATTGTCTAACGCTAAATAACAATTGGCGACAGTCTGCGCTTCGACCCCTTGAGAGGCGTCGACAATAAGTATAGCGCCCTCGCAAGCGGCTAAACTGCGTGATACTTCATAAGTAAAGTCCACGTGTCCGGGAGTATCGATAAGATTAAGACTGTACGTTTCGCCCTGATAATAATAAATCATATTTACAGGAGTAAGCTTTATGGTAATGCCCCGCTCACGCTCCAACTCCATACTGTCTAAAAGCTGATTTTCCATATCACGTTTTGCCACCCTGCCGGTAAACTCTATGAGCCTGTCGGCGAGCGTGCTTTTTCCGTGGTCTATATGCGCTATAATACAAAAATTGCGTGTATTGTTTTTGATGCCGTTATTGTCCATTTTTTTATTATACCTAAAAATCAACCTGTAGGCAATCTCTTTGACATAATTTTTGATAACGCTTTTTATTATGTGCATTTATTTAAATGTATAGTTTATGTAAAAATCAATTATTTTGCTGCATATTATGAAATAAAATAATAAATTTATCAAGAATGCAATATTTCACACCATTTATTGCTTTTTTTAACGTATTATATTATAATTATTACATATTTTGAGTATTTAAGTTTTGCTTAAAATTAAGGAGAATTTTATGAAAAGATTTTGGGCGTTTTTATTTGGCATTATTTTCGGTTGGGTTTTGCTGTTTGGCGGCATTGCCGTTGCGGCATATACGATAAGCCTTTCGACATTCAATATTGATACAGGATGGAAGGACAATCAAGGCAACAGCTTTGACGAAATGAGCATAGCAAGTATTATAACTAAAGGCATTGACATGATTTCGTCAGGGAATTTGTCTTTGCAGCAGATTGAAGATACATACGGCATTGACGTTTTGGAAATTGCAGGTTTGTCTACTAGCGGTACAGACGACCCTTACGCAAGTCTACGCACTGTTTCACTGACACAGCTTATGTCTAACCCCGCAAACGCATTGAGCGTAGTGAGTTTAGGTGACATAGCGGATAGTCCGTTGCTGACACGGTTTAATCTGCCTGCAGGTTTAAAATCAGCGTGGGCGATTAACGGTGCTACTGTAGGAGATATAATTGAAGGCGATTTTGCCACAGTCTTAAACGGAGTATCCATAAGCGATATAATGCCTAACTTTACCGCCGAAGGCATAACGGGCATTATGGCAAATAAGGATTTAGGCGCTTTGTTTACCGAGCTTAAATCGCAAAACGCAGACCCGATTAATTTTATCCTCGAAGGTGTGTTTGTCGGCGATATAATGAACTATAAATTAAATAAATCACAAGATACTTCCGCATATACTCCTATAATTGAAGGTGAAGTTTTACAGGACAATACTGATTTTTATAAAGCAAAAGCGCTTAACGGCGTAGTCGATTGGTGTTTAGCTACTTTTAACTGCGACAAAACTGATGCCGAGCACGTTCATGGTGAAGATTGTTACCGTTTTGTGTGGACGGATAAAGACAATGTCACAGTGAGCGCACTTACAAGCGCACTTGCAAATCTAAAAATAGCTACCCTTTTAAGCGGAAGCAACCTCGATTTTGGCACTCTAACCGGCGGTATGTATATAGGCGACATTATGAATTATACCAAACAGGACGACGGCTGGTATAACGGCATAAACAAGGTTGACGTCACTACAGGCGTAATTGCCAACATAAAAATCAGCGATATTGTAGGCGGCAATTTTAACTTGGGCAGCACCTTTGACAATTTGTATATCGGCGACCTGATGAATTATACAAAACAGAGCGAGGACTGGTATAACGGCACTAACAAGGTTGACGCCACTACCGCTGCAATTGCCGATATTAAAATAAGCGATGTAATAAACGGCAATTTCAACTTAAGCAATACTTTCAACGGTCTATATATCGGCGACCTTATAGGCTACAATTTTGACTTGGATAATAACGTTTGGACAAAAGAAGGCGGCGTTGCGCTTTCGGCTATGGAAGACGCTATGGCAAGGATAAGCGTAAGCAGTTTGACAGGCGGCGGCTTTGATATAAACAGCGTGTTTAACAATTTAAAAGTAGGCGATTTGATGGGTTATAGTTTCAATGAGACCGAAAGTAAGTGGTACAACGGCGTTACCCCCATCGATACTTTAATGGCAACCTTTGCAGATGTACCCGTTTCCGATATGCTTAACGGCAGCTTTGACGTAATGAATACCGTGGGCGACTTAAAAGTGG
>CALGIK010000259.1 GCA_937915515.1 uncultured Clostridia bacterium | reverse complement strand
CATATGAAATACCCCACGTTTTACGTGGGGATATTTATTAATTTATTATAATATTAAAATTCGGCGTTGTTTACTGTACGGGGGAAAGGTATAACGTCACGGATATTTGTTACGCCTGTTAGATACATTAAGAGACGCTCAAAACCTAAACCGAAGCCGGCGTGTTTTGTGCCCCCGTAGCGGCGTAAATCTAAATACCACTGATAGATTTGCTTATTCATTTTAAGCTCCTCAATGCGTTTTTCCAGATAATCCAATCTTTCTTCTCTTTGACTGCCGCCTATAAGCTCACCCACTCCCGGCACAAGCATATCCATAGCTGCAACGGTCTTTTTGTCGTCGTTAAGGCGCATATAAAAGGATTTGATTTCCACTGGGTAATCAGTGACAAAAACAGGACCTTTAAAAATCTGCTCCGTTAAATACCTTTCGTGTTCTGTCTGCAAGTCGCTGCCCCAATGAACGGGATAATCAAATTTATCATTGTGTTTTTCGAGCAGTTTAACCGCTTCGGTATATGTGATATGCCCAAATTGGCTGTTAACTAAATCAGTCAAACGCTTTATTAAACCCGTATCGACAAGAGAGTTAAAAAATTCCAATTCTGTCGTGCAATTTTTTAATACATAATCGATAACATATTTAACCATATCCTGCGCCAATTGCATATCATCATTTAAATCGGCAAAGGCAATTTCCGGCTCAATCTGCCAAAATTCTGCGGCGTGGCGCTGTGTATTGCTGTTTTCTGCCCTAAAAGTAGGTCCAAAGGTATAAATCTTGCCGAATGCCAAAGCGTATGCTTCACCGTTTAACTGTCCCGAAACCGTTAAACCGGTATACTTTCCGAAAAAGTCTTGCGAATCGTCTGCTTTACCCTCTTTTGTTTTAGGCACATTGTTTAAGTCAATTGTAGTCACCCTAAACATTTCTCCTGCGCCTTCGCAATCGCTTGTAGTAATAATAGGAGTGTGGACATAAATAAAATTATTTTCATTAAAAAATTTGTGTATTGCAAATGCCGCTGCGCTTCTGATGCGCATAACAGCGCCAATTAAATTTGTGCGGGGACGCAAATGGGCAATTTCCCGCAAAAATTCAACGGAGTGACGCTTTTTTTGTAAAGGATATTCCGATGACGAAAGTCCTTCGACTTCTATTTTTTCCGCCTTAATTTCGAAGGGTTGTTTGTTTTGCGGCGTCAACACAACCTTACCCGTTATCACTAAACTTGCGCCTACGTTTAATTTAGCAATTTGCTCATAATTAGCTATTGTTTCGGCTTCAAATACAATTTGAACGCCTAAAAAAGAGCTGCCGTCGTTCAATTCGATAAATCCAAAAGCCTTGCTGTCGCGTATTGTACGTGCCCAGCCGCAAATTGTAACGGTTTTCCCTTCATATTGTTCAATATGTTGATGCAACTGATTTAATAAAGTTCTTTTCATATATTACTATGCCTCAAATAATATTATTTCCTTCATTTAATTTTTTTGTCAAACAGCCATTGATTATTGTTATGGCAATATTAAAAGCCTTCAGCCTTCTTGTCAATAAAGTATATTGCGAAGTACCGATAACGAGTTTTTGTTTAGCCTTTTCGCATTTACTGATTAAAGATGTTAAAGCATACACTGCTTCTTCCAATTCAGCTATTGTATAATCATTTTCGGTATTGTCAAACATTTATCTCCTATTTTTAAGATTTCTTAAAAAGGGCGGAATATTACTGTCGTCGTCAAGAGTAAGGTTAGGAGAAGGCAGTTTGAAACCGTTATTTGTATTTGTGTTTGTAGCTGAAGTTTGTCTATTTTGCATCGGAACAGATTGCGTAAATTTGTCGTTTATTCTGCTGCCGTACAGTTCCTTTGCGGGATTGACTTCGTTATTAGGTTTTTTAGCAAAAAAGTTTCTATTTACCGTATCCAATTTTTCGCTTTTGCTATCAAAGCCGGTTGCAATTATTGTGACTTGTACCTCGTCGTCAATGTCTTCGCGTATATCTGCGCCAAAAATAAGCGCTGCGGAAGGGTCTACAATTTCCTGCACTAAACTTACAGCGTGCTGAACTTCAGCCATAGTAAGCGAAAGTCCGCCCGTAATATTAATAATAAGCCCCGTACTGCCCTCAATCGTCGTTTCGAGCAGCGGACTGTAAACAGCTTGGCGAACGGCTTCCATAGTGCGGTTTTCGCCTTTGCCTATCCCTAAACCCATATGCGCCATGCCGCGGTTTTCCATAATGGTTTTAACGTCTGCAAAATCCAAATTAATAAGAGAAGGAAAAACTATTATATCAGAAATACCTTGTATGCCCTGTCTTAAAACCTCGTCGGCTCGTTGAAAAGCTTCTACTACC
>CALGIK010000258.1 GCA_937915515.1 uncultured Clostridia bacterium | reverse complement strand
GAAGACGGCACGATATATGTGGAGATAGGCAAAAATCAAATGGAAGGCGTTTTACTGCCGGGAGATCAAACTCCGGGCGAGAGATTCAGCGCAGGCGACAAAATAAAAGTATTGGTAAAAAAAGTAAAAAACAGCGGAGCCGGTGCGCAAGTGGTACTCAGCAGAAACAGTTTTGCCTTTATTAAACGCCTTTTCGAAAATGAGATACCCGAAATACGAGCAGGTATAGTGGAGATAAAATCCGTTGTGCGTGAAGCGGGTTTCCGCACTAAAATTGCCGTTTACAGCAGCGACCGTGATATTGACGCTGTAGGCGCATGCGTAGGCAACAAAGGCGTGCGTGTAAACGCCATTGTAAACGAAATAGGCGGCGAGAAAATAGATATTATCCCTTGGAGCGAAGATATATTGGATTATATTGCACGTTCGCTAAGTCCCGCACAGGTGTTAATGGTGCAAGCTTATGAGGAAACTAAGGAAGCTAAAGTTATCGTTGCTGACGATAAGTTGAGTTTGGCGATAGGCAAGGAAGGACAAAACGCAAGGTTAGCGGCAAGGCTTACGGGATGGAAGATTGACGTAAAATCATATTCGGCTGCACGTGAGTTAGGTTTATTGGATATGGCAGACACAAACGGAGCCGAAACCGAGGTAGCGAACCAATCTCTCATCGAAAAAAACGAGGCTGATTAATGGAAAAAAAAATTCCGTTAAGGATGTGCATTGTATGCAGAAATATGTACGGAAAAAATTTGCTGACAAGAATTGTTAAAAAGTCTGACGGCAGTGTAATTCTTGACCTGACAGGCAAAACGGAAGGAAGGGGTGCATATGTGTGCAAGGGTAATGAATGTATTGCAAAATGCCGTAAAGGAAAATTATTAAACAAGCAGTTACACACAGATATTCCGCAAGAAATATACGATAAATTAGATAAATAAAGATAAATTATTCAATCATTTGGAGGAAAATCATTTGACTAACGTTAAGGCCGCACAACAGCAGCAGACATCACAGTTTGAAAACTTAAAGACATTAAAATCGGGGCTTATACCGCAAATTGTGGATTTTTGTCAAACCTTAAAAACCGCAAGGCAAAAACTTGACGATATAGGTTTTGCAATCGAAAAAAAACAAGCGGTTTTAGAGCAGGAACGTATTACCCGTGAAGTCAGCGAAGCTAAACGTCTTGAACAGATGCAGGAAGCTTTAAATAAAAAAGAGGAAGTAAAAGCCGAAGATACCAAAAAGGTAAACGAAGCTGAACAAAATAAAGAAATACCTACAAAAGAAGAAGGGCGCCAAATGATTGAACAAACCCTACCAAAACCCATTGAGTTTTTTGCCGAAAAAGATAAATCTGAGCAAAAAGAGAAGGTTGCTGACAAAATCATTTTACCTGTCCAACCTAAAGCTGCAGAACAAATTAAGCCAACAGAAACAAAAAAGTTCGAAAAACAGAATAAATCTGTCGAAAAGAGCCAACAAAATAAATCTGTGCAAGCTCAAAAGCAAACGACAGAAACTCAAAAGCAAGCAACAGAAGCGGAAAAAATTGTTTCGGACAATAAAAGCAACGTTAAAACCTACACCGACGAAAAAGGCAATGTAAAGGTTAGACGTTTTATTTCTGATTTAAATAACAGATTTGCGAGTAATCCTGCGAGTAAGCCTAACCCTCGTACCGAAACGCCAAGACCGCAAAGGACACAGCGCCCCGGCGGCACTTACGATAAAAGCAAACAAAATTTTGACAACAGAAATAGCAGCCAGACTGCTATGCGTAGCTCTGACAACAAATTTAACAAACCTATTAAGCCTGCTTTTTCGACGGAATTTATACCTAAAACACCGACCAAGACCTACGGTAACAAAAACAAGTCTCCAAATAAACCCGAGGATAAACGTGTTGCAGCAAATAAAAAACAATTGCTTATGCGCACCTTCAACACAGGTCTTGACGAAGATGACGAGGCTTTACTTGCAAAGCGTCCGCGTGGCAAAAAACTTATGGAAAAAGCTCCGATAGTAATTAAGGTTACTGACCACGCAGTTATTACGACAAAAGAAGTACAAATAAAAGTATTGAGCGAAAAAACCGGTATATCGGCAGCGCAGATAATAAAACACTTGTTTAAAGAGGGAATAGTAAAAACTATCAACGATACTGTGGATTATGAGATAGCCGCTTTTATTACCGCAAATTTTAATGTAGAGTTGGAATATAAGCCCGAGCAAACAGCCGAAGATCAAATGATTGCCACTTTTGATAATCAAGAGATGGAATTATCCGATGACGAAAAACGTCCTCCAATTGTTACCGTTATGGGACACGTCGACCACGGAAAGACTTCTTTGTTGGATGCTATCCGCAGTACCAATGTTACGGCAGGCGAAGC
>CALGIK010000257.1 GCA_937915515.1 uncultured Clostridia bacterium | reverse complement strand
ATGCTTATGGATACGGGCGAAAACGCAGGCAGTCAATCAGCCGTCACTATTATTCGAGGCATCGCTCTGGGCGAAATAAGAATAAAAGATTTTTTTAAGGTGCTTTGGAAAGAAATGCGTGTGGCGGTTATAATGGGCATTACGCTTGCTATCGCTACCTTTATAAAACTTATGACAATAGATAAATTGTATGATATAGAAAATGGTTATCTGGTTGCGTTGGTAGTATGTTTGACAATGTTTACGACGGCATTTTTAGCTAAAGTTGTTGGCTGCATTTTACCTATAATTGCTAAAGTTTGCAAACTTGACCCCGCCGTTGTTGCCAGCCCTTTTATCACTACAATTGTTGATGCCCTGTCCCTTTCAATTTACTGCAGTATGGCAATAGCAATTTTAGGCAAACTTTATCCGATGCTAAGCTAAAACAAAACAAAAATGTCCGTCATAACTGATGAACTTTTTTATTATCGTGCTTTATTAAAATATAGATTGCTAATTCTTTAGAAAATCAAGAGGCATACTTTTAATCAATTTAGCTGTTGATAAGATTCCGGAAAGGACAGCAATTGTTATAATAATACCGAATATACTAAGGAAAACAAAAATATTAGCATTTAAAATTGTAATCAAAAGTCCTGTTTTTGCCAAAAGAAAACCGTTTATTGCTGTACAAATAATAAATGTCCCTAATTCTGAAAAGATTACAGTCAAAATACCCAACAAGAGTGATTCTATAATAAAAACGGTAATAACGTCAAACGCTTTGCACCCTAATACTCTTAATATGCCTATTGTATATGATTTATCTAAAATGCTTGTCGATATGAAATAAACAAAAAGCGCTATCGAGAAAGCCGCCAAAACTAAAGATATTATACCGAAGATATTTATTAGCTTTTCTAAATTAGGACGAAAATCCTCCAACGAGGTAATTACATAGTTTGTAAAACCAAAACCGAAATTTTCGTCTATTTTTATCAGTAACAAATCTTTTGCTGAATTCTTGCCGAAATCAAAAGGCGCAATTGCAATATTAAAAACTCCGTCGTAGTAATTTGAGATTGTTTCGAATGATGTATTGTCAAATAATATGACTTCGTCATTTGTATAGGTACTCGACGCAAAAAAACCACCTAGAAAAATGTTTAATTCATGATCAAATTTAGACATGCTTAATTTAATCTCTATATTCAAAGGAATTTCGTATTCGGTCTTGAACTGATCAAAAGCTTGCAAGAGCAACTGTTCATAATTTTTGCCATACTGATTATTTTTATATGATATTATGTAATTTTTATATTCTTCTTTGCTTCCGCTGTATCCGTTGCCGACGGCTATTTGATATTCTTGATCGATAATACTGTTTATATAATCTTTTTGATAAGCATTATACAAATTTCCAAAACTGTAATAAGTCTCCTGATTGTATATTTGCTGACAAGAAATATCCTTTAGAGCTAAATAGATATTATAAGAGCTTAATAAAATATATGGCTTTGATATATCTATATCGTTTATAAAGCTTTTTTGAATATTTGCATTTTCGGCTTTCAATGCAATATTAGGTTGGTAATGTATCGATATAGTAGGAATATAAAAGTCTTGAGTCAATGATATACTGTCTGATTGAGCATTAAAACAGCTTTGATTAAAGATCAAAACGTTGTGCATCGAATAACATAAAATAGACTTATATTCATTGATAAGTGTACTTTCAAAATTCATAGGCGTGTCTTTTAAAACTTCATATCGAGAAGAATCTAATTTGGTGTCAATAATACCTACTACCGTAAATATGCTGCCGTTAATTGTTATCTGCTTATTTATCAAATCTCTTTCATTATCTATTATTGTAACATTATCATTTTCAGCTAGTCCCGATCTTATAAACAAAGAAGCTGTAAAATACGTTAAGGCGACTTCATTGTCAGATTTAGGTAAACTGCCTATAATAGAAAAACCGAAATTCTCTGCTTGCGAAAGAGAAAAGTATGTTGCGCCTGAGGGCATAATCGCATAATATGCATTTTCTAACGCAGAAAGGTCAAAAAAACTTTCTATCTCATAATCGTCAAATCTTATTGGTGAATAAGTTAATCCGGTTTGAAGTGATAAAAGAGCTATATCAGTATCTCGACTGTTAAGTACTGTTTTGGCTTCGTTTTTTAGATACAGTCTTTCATAAGTGACATAATTTATATTGTTGTCAATAAGCGAATTTGTAAGTATACTGTCTTCGTTAGAAGTGCGCATTGAAAATGCCACGCCGAAAAGCGAAAATGCTATAACCGAAAGAATGATTGTAACGATAAACTTAATTGGATGCAGTCTAAAATTGCTGATTCCTATCCTTAATGCTGCTTTAAGTGGCATGCCTGATTTAATCGATTTGTATGTACTTTCATTTTTACATTGAATAAAATTTGTATCAGTGTCGGAAATTATCTTGCCGTCTTTTAATTCTATAATACGATCAGCGTATTTTTGCGCATACTCCCTGTCGTGAGAGACTACTATGACAAGTTTGTCCTTGGAAAGTTTTTTGAGTATATTTAATATATCGTCGCCGGTTGCGCTGTCGAGTGCACCTGTGGGTTCGTCGGCAAACAGTATTTTAGGGTTTTTAATTAGTGCTCTAACAATAGCTATTCTCTGTTTTTGTCCGCCCGAAAGCTCGGTGATTTTGCGGTTTTCGTACCCTTCTAAGTCTACTTCTTTTAAAGCAACGGAAATTTCTTCGTCAGTAGGCGATTTCCCTTGAATCTGTAAGGATAAGGCTATATTTTCCTTCACAGTAAACTCGGGGAGCAAATTATAATCCTGAAATACAAAACCGCAATAGGTGTTTCGGTAACTGTCCAACTCCTTTGCAGAAAAGTTTTTAAGAGACTTGTCCTCGTAGACAATGTCGCCGCTGTCGGCAAAATCAAGCCCACCTAACAAATTAAGCAACGTTGTTTTACCGCTGCCGCTTTTGCCGAGCAGAAACACCATGCCGCTGTTGGGCAAATCAAAGCTTATGTTGTCAACCGCCCTGACAGAGTTGCCTTTTTTTATTTTGTACGTCTTTACAAGGTTTGTAATTTTCATAATATACCTCATTATGTATACTTACAGTTTTAGTATATCATACAAAAATTTTATTACAATATATTTAACACAAATTTTAGATAATAAACACAATATAATTTTATATAAAATTATCGCAAAAACTATTGCAAATTTCAAATTTTAGTATACAATATGCTTAGGGTTGGTGACAATACTAAAAATAATGGAGGTTTATAATGAAAAAAAAGTTAACAATTATTGCTTTGGTTATGATGCTTACAATTTGTTTTAATTTTGTATTTGCATCTGCAAATGCTCAAACTAAGGCTGTTGAAGCGAATCATATTGAAAGCACAAATACCAAGCTTGCCAGCAATGTTAATATTCCTACTTGTGATATTAATATGACATCATATAATCAAGTCGTGGTATTCACATGGACGGTAGGGAGTAACGGAACTGAATTACGATTATCTAACAATTGGGTCACTTTTTATCCTATGGGGACACATTATGTTGAACATGTTTTTCCTAGTTATGATTTGGGGTTAGAACAAAATGCATGTACTCCTTGGTATACTTGCGGTCAATCATATTCTAGCATTACAAATTCATATTCTGATCTTTATTATATAGAATATGAATGGATTAGACCTGGGCATATTCCGCATCTATGTGATAGTTGGCCATCTAAATACCTTTGTGTAGACAAACTAGATTATTTCGATGGATACGTTCCAACTAGCTATGGTGATGACAACTTTACTTGGAACCATAATTCTGGAGTTGGACATTCAGTACGAGCAACAATAGAATATAAAGGTATTTTAGCCGATATTGATGTGGATATTCCTTTGCTGTTTTACTTTTCAACTTACGTATCTATAAACGGAGTTAGATTTGATTTAAGGGTGGGTAATAGCCGGTGCTTCTTAAAAACATCCAACAGCAATGTATCAGCTTCTGATGTCCGTTTTTCATTCGGCGTAGGCGATCCACTGCCAAAGGCGTAGGCGATCCACTGCCAAAGTAAGATTTATAGCATAAACATTAAACAATTAAGAACAAAATTGTCACTGAATCCTATATTATTTTTACATAATATGATAAATCCTCCGAATCGTCGGTTGATAATTTACCGAAGAAATGGCTTGCCTCATTTTATGAGACAAGCCATTTAACTTTACAATATTATTATTAGTTTCTTTGGCCTTTACGTATTGTTTCCGCAGGTGCTCTTTTTGCTGCCTTAATAAGAGGAAAAATACAACCTAAAAATGCTGTTGCTACGCAAATGATTAACACAAACAGAAATGGTAAGAGATTGAATTGCCAAATAGGGAATTTTGCGAGTTCGTCTATGCCTGTAACAAAATTGTTTAAAAACGTATTTGCTACCAAAGTAGTAAAAATCGATAAGAAAAAGGCTGGTAGTAATATCGAAAGAGTTTGTATGAAAAAAATTTTTAATAATCCATTAAAATCTATACCTATAGACTTTAATATGCCTATTTGTTTTGTCTTTTTGTCCAAAGTGTCTATAATAACTTTTAACAAAAAAAGTATTGAAAAAATAAGAAATAAAGCACTGACATATATAAAGAATACGCTCATATCATTAGCAATACTAACGGCAGCATAAAAATGATTAATATTCTCTCCTGCAAACCTTAAAATGTATTTATCAGTATTATATTCGTTTATTTTATCAATGAAAAACTTATAATCTATTTTATTATTTGATGTAACTACAAATGCATAGGAGTATTCTTCAAAAAAATCGTCGCTGACAAAAAGCTTTTGACAATAACTATCTATCTCTTGATAAGTATAATAATATCTGTCACATTTAGTATCTATGATTCCGGTAATTGTTTTCTGATATACACTTTGGTCTCCTCCTCCTGTATCTGTATGGTTTACAATTATTTGACGTCCTATTACATCTTCAAAACGGTGTACTTCGTAAGTTAAACTATTAATAATACCATTTTCATCGAGTGTATGTACTATAATGCCTTCTAAACTGTATGTATTATATAAAGTTTCGTTAATAGCTATTTCATTTCTGTTTTGCGGTAAACGTCCCGTGATCGAAAAGCCTAATTTCGCACAGATATCTTCGTTAACAGTCAATAAACCGTTTGCGGATGTATTATATATTAAAGTATTCGTATTCTGTGCTTCTGACAGTTTTAAATTTGAGCAGGCAAAAGTATTTCGCAGAGATATATTGTATGCTCTATATCCATATGCAGGAATGATACATTCATTAGTTGCTGATGTCAGAAAATTCAAATCCTCTTTGCTTAACGGTTCGTTTTTGACATAATATTGTTTTTTTTCTAAAAGAAAATCAAAAGAACCTGTCATTTCAGTTTGTGTCAGTTGATATTTGTATATTGGCGAATAATGAATATTATTATCAAAAACATAATCTACCAGAGCTTGATTCTGATTTAAGAATGATACAGTTAGAGACGAACCTAAAAATGTATCATTCTTAAATCAGAATCAAG
>CALGIK010000256.1 GCA_937915515.1 uncultured Clostridia bacterium | reverse complement strand
ATTTATCTTTATCCGCTATTGTGACAAAAACCGTACCGTAAGTCGCCATATTTGTGCCGCTTGCCTTTAGTGCTTTATACAAAGCACGGGTCATTTTTGCGTCATAACCTATGGCTTCGCCGGTAGATTTCATTTCGGGAGAGAGATAAACTTCCATACCCGATATTTTACTGAAGCTGAAAGCCGGCGCTTTAACAAACCACTTGTTGCGATAGTATTTAGGACAAACCTCATTAAATCCTTGCTGCTTAAGCGAAATACCTATTAATGTTTTTGTACCGATATCGGCTAAATTATAGCCTGACGCTTTTGACACAAAAGGCACCGTGCGGGAGGAGCGAGGATTGACTTCGATAACAAACACATTTTCGTCTTTGTCAACTATAAACTGAATATTGTACAAGCCTTTTATGCCTATCCCCAACCCTAATCTGACGGTATAATCGATAATAGTATCCTTTACTTTTTCGCTGACGCTAAAAGAGGGAAACACGCTTATGCTGTCGCCCGAATGTATGCCTGTGCGTTCAATCAGTTCCATAATGCCGCAACAGAACACGTCTTTGCCGTCGCATACTGCGTCAACTTCCAATTCCTTGCCTAAAATATATTTATCTACAAGCACCGGATGATTGCTTGATACCTTTACGGCGCTGTCAAAGTACCTTTTTAGCGCTTCGCTGTTGCCGGCTATCTGCATTTGTCTGCCGCCTAAAACGTAGCTCGGTCTGACTAGTACGGGATAACCTATTTTCTCCGCAACACTTAAACCTTCCTCAACGGATACTACTGCTTTTCCGACAGGTTGAGGAATATTGAGTTTGTTCATTATTTTTTCGAAACAGTCTTTGTCTTCGGCGTTTTGAATACCGTTTACATCGGTACCTAAAATTGTTACGCCTAATTTCGATAAACTGTCTGCTAAGTTGATGGCTGTCTGTCCGCCAAAAGTTACGATAACACCCTGCGGTTTTTCCAGCTCGATAACATTCATTACGTCTTCAACGGTCAACGGCTCAAAATACAGCTTATCACTCAGTGTATAATCGGTCGAAACCGTTTCGGGGTTGTTATTAATTATTATCGCCTGATAGCCGCTTTCCTTAAGCGTCCAAACGGCATGGACCGTAGAATAATCAAATTCGATGCCTTGTCCTATGCGAATGGGTCCACTCCCTAAAACTATTACTTTTTTGCCGCTGTTTACGCAACTCTCGTTTTCTTCCTCGTAGGTGCTGTAAAAATAGGGGACGTAACTGTCAAATTCGCTTGCGCAAGTATCAATCATTTTGTAGACAGGCATTATATTTGATTTTTTTCGTAAAGAGAAAATTTCCTCTTGTGTAGACTTGTATATCTGAGCTAAATATTTATCGGAAAAACCCATTTTTTTAGCTTTTTTGAATAAATCGATATCAAGATTTGCGGCTGCTTTAAGCTGTTTGTCCATTTTGACGATATTGTTTATCTTTTCGAGAAAGAATAAATCTATTTTAGTGTTGGTAGCTATATTGCCTATGTCAAAACCGTTATATAATAATTGTGCTAAAGCGTAAATCCTGTCGTCTGTGGGTGTTTTTATATATTCGCTCAGCTTATCGTTTTGCCAGTCTTTAAATTTGGGCGCAAGAACATGGCATACTCCCGTTTCTAAGCTGCGAACAGCTTTTAACAAACTTTCCTCAAAGGTGCGGCCTATGCTCATTACTTCGCCGGTTGCTTTCATTTGAGTGCTGAGTACGTTGCTTGCCGTCTCAAATTTATCAAAGGG
>CALGIK010000255.1 GCA_937915515.1 uncultured Clostridia bacterium | reverse complement strand
TGCAAAGTCGCTCTTGTCTGCGCTTATGTGAGGTGTAGCCATACTTCTCCTTAATCAATTTGCGGCTTATTTTTTGCCGCCGCAACAATGCTGCTTGCGCCTATCCTGTCACAACCTAAATCGATAAAATCCTCGGCGTCTTTTAAGCTTTTTATGCCTCCTGCCGCTTTAATTTTTTTAGAATTATCTATGTTTTGTTTTATAAGCATTACATCTTCCTTATTTGCTCCCGCAAAAGAAAAACCCGTGCTTGTCTTTATATAATCGGCATTTGTTTCGTTAATTATGCGGCATAAAGACACAATTTCCTCTTTAGTTAATAAGCAGGTTTCTATTATAACTTTTAAAACTTTTTTAGGGACGGCTGCCTTTACGGCATTAATCTCATCCTTTACTTTATCAAAAAAGCCGTCCTTTACCCAGCCGATATTAATAACCATATCCAATTCGTCAGCACCGTTAGCCATAGCCTCCTTTGCTTCGGACACCTTTGTTTTTGTGGTGTTATAGCCGTTGGGGAAGCCAATAACCGTGCATATTTTTATTTTGTCAACGGCATAGCTCTTTGCTTCTTTCACATAAGAAGGAGGTATGCACACGCAAGCTGTACCAAAAATAACAGCTTCGTCTATTGCGTTTTTTATTTGTTGCCAGGTAGCGTCAATTTTTAAAAATGTATGGTCGGTTTTATTTAAAATTTCTTCTATGTGCATAATTCCTCATATATATATTAAAATTATTATAACCTTTTTATGCTATTGTGTCAATGTACATTATGTTTTTGATAATTATTTACCTAAATGCTCTAATATTTGACAAAAAACTTGCCTAAAATAATGCTAAGTGATATACTAACTAAGTATAATTTATAATTAAGGAGATACGCATTATGGGATTAAGAAGTCAAATGTGGAAAGTGGTGGACTGGCGGGACGATACCAACGACACTTTAGTACACCGTTTTGCTATGCCCAACGAAAAATGGGAAATAATGTCCGGCAGTAAACTTACCGTAAGGGAAAGTCAGGTTGCCGTATTTGTAAATAAGGGGCAAATAGCCGATGTTTTTGGACCCGGACAATATACTTTAGGCACAGGAAATCTGCCCTTGTTGTCAGGTATGCGCAGTCTTTTGTATCAAGGACGCGAGGTTGTCATCAAAAGCGACGTCTACTTTATAAATACAAAACAATTTACCGATCAAAGATGGGGTACGCAAAATCCTGTTTTGATGCGTGACTCGGATTTTGGGATGATAAGGCTAAAAGCTTACGGCACTTATGCTTTTAAGGTTTCTGACGCAGGCAAATTACTTAAGGAATTATTTGGTACAAACAGCACCTTTACGACTTCCGATATAAACAATCACCTAAAAAGTCTTATTGTGAGTCAGCTGTCCGATACAATTGCCGAAAGCAAAGTAGGCGTATTGGATATGGCTGCAAACCTTCAGGAATTTGGCGAAAAGGTCACTAAGCACGTACAGGATAAGTTTAACGAATTAGGTCTGGCTATTACCACTTTTATTATCGAAAATGTCAGTCTTCCCGAAGCCGTCGAAAAGGCGCTTGACGAACGTACTCAGCTTGGCATATTAGGTGATAAGATGGGCACATACACTCAAAAGAAAGCAGCCGATGCGCTTGGCGATGCGGCAAAAAATCAAGGCACAGTAGGCACATTTATGGGAGTGGGCATGGGGCAAATGTTTGGCGGCGCAAACGCAACAACTTTTTCCAATATCGCTAATGCTAAGGATGCCGTTGAAGAAAAAAAGGAGGCCCCTAAGAGTTTTTGCACACAATGCGGCACGCAAATTGCTGCAGGAGCAAAATTCTGTCCGGAATGCGGGTCTAAACAAGCCGCATCAAAAAATAAGTGTCCGCAATGCGGAACAGAAGTAGCACCCGGCAAAAAATTCTGCCATAATTGCGGCACTAAGCTTTAATAAATAAGGGTTGAATTAGCCGACCCTTTAATTTACCGTTTTGAGGTGAAAAATGGTTGAAAACCAGTATTTTAGCGAAGACAAAAAAAAGGTTAAAAAATCAGTAGGTGATTTTAAATGCGGCGGCTGCGGCGCAAATTTGGTTTATGATCCAAATACTCATAAGCTGGTATGCAACCATTGCGGTTTTACTCAGAATATCGAAATAAACACTTTTGTGGCGGAACGTGATTTTAGCGAATTATCAGCGCATAAATTTGGACAGGACGATAAGGTTAAAACCGTTACCTGCACAAATTGCGGCGCCACCGAAATTTTAAAAAATGACGAAATTGCTTCACGCTGCCCTTTTTGCAGCAGTCCTCTGGTTGTAAACGAATCGGAAATTGACAGTGTTAAGCCTGACAGCTTAATACCTTTTATGTTTGACTCTAAAAGAGCAAAAGAGCATTGTAACAATTGGATAAAAAGCCGTTGGTTTGCGGCGCATGCCTTTAAGAAGGAACTAAAACTTAACAACCCTAACGGAATTTATTACCCTATATGGACTTTTGACAGTCATACGATGACAACATATCAAGGCAGGTTAGGCAAAACTTACACAACAACGCATACCGACTCAAAAGGACATGTACATACAACAACGCACGTAAGATGGTTTAACGTCGACGGTACACGCAAAAATTATTTTGACGATATCATAATAAATGCAAGCGGCTTTGTCGAAGACAGGACTATTTCTAAATTAATGCCTTATCCGCAAAATCTTTACACAGTGTATTCAAACGAGTATCTTGCGGGCTTTTTGGCAAACCATTATACAGTAGACCCTTTTACCGCCTTTAAGACTGCCGAAGACAGGATGAGAGAAACAATAAAGCAGGAGATTATACGCAGTTATAATGCTGACAGAGTGGATTACCTAAATATGAACATGGTACACAATCAAAAATCCTTTAAATCAATGTTTGTGCCCATTTACTTAACTGGCGCAAAGTATAAGGAAAAATTTTACCGTCAATACATAAACGGCGCAACAGGCAAGATATTGGGAGCATACCCAAAATCTATCTTTAAAATTAGTTTGGTTATATTACTGATTTTAGGGTTGATTGGCGTAATAGCTTATTTTGCTTTGACAAGATAAAGGAATTTTTTTAAGCAAAACAAACAAAATAACATAAAGGAGATACTTTAATGATAACAAAAGATATGACTATTATGCAGGTGCTGCAAACAAACAGAGCTACCGCAGACGTTTTTGCCTCCTATAATATGGGTTGCATAGGTTGTTTGGCCGCTCACGGCGAAACCGTTGAGGAAGCAGCTATCCACCACGGTATTGACGTTGACGAAATGGTCACAAAACTAAATGAAGCTTGCAAAAAGTAATTTCAACGAGCGTCGTCCTCTAAACGACGCTTTTTGTGGCTTTTTATCAAATGTTGCGGTGTAGGTTAGTATAATGAGTTTTTGTTTCCCTTTTCGGGTGTTCCGAGAAGGGAAATTTTCTAAAGGAAATTTTACGTAGCGGTAGCTTGTTTATTTGATAAAATTTAAACATTTTTTATATAACTAAAAATTTTCGTATTTATTTTAGCGTTTTACATAGAAATTCTGTCCTGTTTTTTTGCTTTTAAAAAATTAACATTTTTGCATCATATCCTTCGCGTCACAGTGTGCTTTTATTAGTTTTTAATTTTACCCTATTAGATTATATATTATTTAGGTAAGTTATCATTGGATTTCCTTATTTATTTACTTGACATCAAAATTTTTTTAATCTATAATCCTCTTAATCTTAATTAGTTAGACTAACTAACTAATTTAATGCGGGAGATTTACCGATGGAAGCTTTTGATAACGAATTAAATACGGCTTTGGTTGAAACATTTAACAACATACTAAAAGTTGAGGAAAATGCGGTAAAAAAAAGCGCCATCAATTTAAGTATCGGTGAAATGCACCTTATCGAAGCAATTGATAAAGGCGACAACACGGGCAGAAGCATTTCGGATATAGCTAACGAGCTTGATATCACTTTACCCTCTGTTACTGTCGCTATAAACAAATTGCATAAAAAAGGATATGTCGAAAAAATACGCTGCGAACAAGATAAAAGAGTGGTCTATATTTTGCTCACCCGCAAAGGAAAAAAGATAAACAGTGTGCACCGTTTTTTTCATCAGACTATGATACGCAATATTTCGTCACAGTTGACAAAAGAAGAAAAAAACGTATTTATTAAAGGCATAAAAAACATAAACGATTTTTTTAGAAAGTCATCCGAAAAAGGGGATAAATAAATGCTTAAGATTATTGGTACCGGTAGGGCTATCCCTGATTTTATTGCCGACAACGCTTTTTTTGAAAAAATCGTTGATACAACCGACGATTGGATAGTAAGCCGTACCGGAATAAAAACAAGACACATTATGACAGAAGGCGGTTTAACAGAGCTTGCTGCGGCTGCCGCACAAAACGCTTTGGATAATGCTAATTTAGAACCTGCAGATCTGGATTTAATTATATGCTCTACTTTACAAGGGGACTACATTACGCCTTCTTTAGCGTGTTGCGTCAAAAGCAAAATAAAAGCCGATTGCCCCGCTTTTGATATAAACGCAGCATGCGCAGGGTTTATTTACTCTTTAAACGTTGCGGCAGGTTTAATTAAATCACAAATATACAATAACATTCTTATCATAAGCGCAGAAAGACTGTCTAAGATTGTTGATTACACCGACCGTTCTACCTGCGTGCTTTTTGGCGACGGAGCGGGGGCAGCCGTAGTATCTAAGGGCGACTGTTTAAGATATATCAATATAGGCACTAAGGAAGGTATCGAATTGCTTAACGCGTTAAGCGGACTGCCTGAAAATTGTTTTACAAAAAAACGGGAGCAAGGTTTTTTGTATATGAACGGTCCGGAAATATTTAAATTTGCCACTCAAACCGTTTTGTCGGAAATTAACGAAGTAAATAGGCGTTTAAACGTAAAACCTGACGATATACAATGGTTTTTGCTGCATCAGGCAAACGGCAGAATAATAGAAACGGTAAGAAAAAGTTTAAAGCAACCTCAAGAAAAATTCCCCGAGAATTACAGCAGATTTGGCAACACCTCGGCAGCCAGCATACCCATGCTGATGGATGAGGTCAACAGAGATAACAAGTTTAAAAAAGGAGATTTATTGTTTTTGTCGGCATTTGGCGGAGGTCTTACAATGGGCAGTTGCGTTATCGAATGGGATAAATGATATTAATTAAAATAAGCAATTTTAATATAAAACAACCAAACAAAATAGGAGAGGATTATCATATATGGAAATTTCAGAAAAAATCATAAGTTTATTAAGTCAACACAAAGACATACCGACAGAAAAAATCAGCGAAAGCAGCACAATGGCGGACCTTGGCATGGATTCCTTAGATTATGTCGAGCTTATTATGCAAGCGGAAGACGAATTCGGCATTACCCTAAAAGCCGACAGCAGCATGACGACTGTAGGTGATTTTATAGAAATGGTTAAAGGGGCTGCTAAATGATATATACCAAACTAAATGATTTATTAGGGATACAGTACCCTATAATTCAAGGCGGAATGGCGTGGGTAGCCGACGCAAAACTTGCGTCTGCCGTTTCTAACGCAGGGGGGCTTGGATTAATTGCCGCCATGAATATGAACGGGCAAATGTTAAAAGCAGAAATAGAAAAAGCAAAATCCCTTACTGATAAACCCTTTGGCGTAAACATTATGCTTATGAGTCCCTTTGCCGAAGAAGTGGCAAAAACTGTAATAGAGTCGGGAGTTAAAATAGTCACCACAGGTGCGGGAAACCCTGCAAAGTTTATGGAAGCATGGATAAATGCGGGTATAAAAGTAATACCCGTAGTTCCTTCCGTTACTTTAGCAAAACTTGCCGAAAGAAACGGCGCTGCTGCCGTAGTTGCCGAAGGCGGCGAATCGGGAGGTCATGTAGGAGATTTGACAACTATGACGATTGTGCCGCAGGTATGCGATGCCGTCAATATCCCCGTAATTGCAGCAGGGGGCATAGGCGACGGCAGAGGTATTGCCGCAGCTCTTATGTTAGGAGCTTTAGGCGTACAAGTAGGCACACGTTTTTTGGTAGCTTACGAATGCGATATTCATCAAAATTATAAAGATAGGGTTATTAAAGCTAAGGATACCGATACTTTTGTTACGGGCAGGCGTTTAGGGCATCCTGTGCGTTGCTTAAAGTCGCCCTTTACACGGGATATGCTGACAAAGGAATATGACAGCACAATAACTAACGAGCAGATTGAAGCCTTAGCGGCGGGTTCGTTAAGACTTGCGGCAAAAGAGGGCGATACTTTAAAGGGAACGTTTATGTGCGGTCAGATAGCGGCACTTGTAAAAAAAGAACAAAGCGTAAAAGAAATTATTACAGAAATGTTTACTCAAGCCGAACAAATTTTACAGCGAGATATGCAATGGGTAAAATAGCCGTCGTTTTTTCGGGTCAGGGCGCTCAATACATAGGCATGGGGCAAAACCTGTACAAACACAGTGTTAAAGCTAAACAAATTTTTGAGCAGGCGGATAAAATTATCCCCGGATTAACTGAAATGTGTTTTAACGCCAATAAAGCGGATTTGGACAATACCCAAAACACACAGCCGTGTTTGTTTACCGTAAATTGTGCGGCGTCGGCAGCTTTAGATGAGTTAAACATAAAAGCGCAAGGGACGGCGGGCTTTTCCTTAGGTGAGCTGTCGGCAGCATATTTCAGCGGCGTTTATTCGTTTAGCGAAGGCTTGCTTTTAGCAAAAAAAAGAGGAGAAATAATGCAGGAGCATGCAAAAAAAACAGAGGGCTGTATGGCGGCGGTTATCGGCGGCAAAACGCAAACAATAGAGGAATTATGTTTGTTAACGGGAAACGTTTTTGTCGTCAATTACAACAGTCCTGACCAAACGGTAATTTCGGGTACAACAAAAGCTGTTAATACGGTTAGCGAAATTCTAAAAAAGCTTGAATACAGAGTAATAAAATTAGCGGTCAGTGGTGCTTTTCATTCAGTTTTTATGCAACAAGCGGCAAAGGAGTTTGGCGAGCAGCTAAACGATATAAATTTACTATCACCTACTATTCCTCTTTATTCAAATTTTACGTCATATCAGTACGGCTTAAACATAAAAGAATTGCTGACCAAGCAAATATATAATCCTGTTTTATGGATGCAAACAATAAACAATATGGTAAATGACGGTTTTGACACCTTTATTGAGGCGGGTGCAGGCAAAGTTTTAAGAGGGCTTATTATAAAAACAGCGCCGCAAGCAAAGGTTTTTAATACAGACAATTTTGAAGAGATTGCAACGGCATTTAATTGATTAAGGGAAGGTAATATGGATTTAAAAGGTAAAACGGCGCTTATTACAGGCGGTTCAAGAGGTATAGGCAGAGCAATAGCTATTTGTTTTGCTAAAAACGGAGCTAATATAGCTATTACTTATTCGGGTAACGAATCAAAAGCAAATGAAACGACGGAAATTGCGTCTTCGTTTGGCGTTAAAGCAAAATGCTTTAAGTGCAACGCAAGCGATTTTGTTGCCGCTAAGGACACTGTCGGACAAGTATTGGAGTATTTTGGCGGAATAGATATTTTGGTCAACAATGCCGGTATCACTGCCGACAAGCTGCTTTTGACTATGACAGAGGAGGATTTTGATAAGGTTGTAGACGTAAATTTAAAAGGCGCCTTCAATTTTATTAAGCACACTTGTCAGCACTTCTTCAAAAAACGCAGCGGAAAAATTATTAATATTACTTCGGTATCGGGACTTTCGGGCAATGCAGGACAAATAAATTATAATAATTTTTCC